>NZ_JAFRFW010000628.1:0-1599 GCF_017434145.1 Saccharopolyspora sp.
ATCAGCCCATCCCAGCACGACCGGCCGCACCGGATCCGCCGCCGGTGCCTGGATTTTTCGATTCGCCCCTTGTCGGCGTGGCGGCCGGTGATTAGCGTGCTGCGAACCTTACAGCGTTAGTTATTTGGACCACACATCCGAAGGGTGCGTTCGCGATGGCTGTTCCCCCGAGCAACGCTGGTTCCCCCAGCGGCACCGGCCCGGGCAACGCCCGCAGGGTGGCGTTCGCCAGCCTCATCGGCACGACGATCGAATGGTTCGACTTCTTCATCTACGGCACCGCCGCCGCGCTGGTGTTCAACGAGCTGTTCTTCCCCGAGTTCGCCCCGATGGTCGGCACCATCGCATCGTTCGCGACCTTCGCCATCGGATTCGTCGCCCGGCCGCTGGGCGGAGTGCTGTTCGCGCACTTCGGCGATCGGCGCGGGCGCAAACCCGTGCTGGTCACCTCGCTGCTGCTGATGGGCGTGGCCACGGTGCTGATCGGAGCGCTGCCCGGCTACGACTCGATCGGCGTGTGGGCGCCGCTGCTGCTGACCGCGCTGCGGTTCGCGCAGGGCCTCGGCGTCGGCGGCGAATGGGGCGGTGCGGCGCTGATGGCGGTGGAGCACGCACCGCAGAACCGGCGCGGCTTCTACGGCAGCTGGCCGCAGATCGGGGTGCCCGCGGGCCTGCTGCTGGGCAACCTCACCTTCTCGGTGCTTTCCGCGAACCTGACCGACGCGCAGTTCGTGGCGTGGGGCTGGCGCATCCCGTTCCTGTGCAGCGCGCTGCTGATCGGGCTCGGCCTGCTCATCCGGCTCAAGATCAGTGAGAGCCCGGTGTTCCAGGAGGCCGCCCGCGAGCAGGCGCAGCACACCCGCACACCCGTGCTCGACGTGCTGCGCGAACACCCGCGGACCGTCGCGCTCGCCGCGGGTTCGTTCCTGGCCACGAACGCGACCTTCTACGTCGGCACCACCTGGGTCGTCAGCTACGCCACCACGTCGCTCGACTACGAGCGCACGTCGATCCTGAACGCGAACGCGCTGCTGAGCTTCCTGGACATTCCGCTGATGCTGGCCTTCGGGCTGCTGTCCGACCGGATCGGGCGGCGCGGCATGTCGCTGGCCGGGATGGCCGGGCTCGCGGTGTTCGCGGTGCCGTACTTCCTGCTGGTGGACAGCCGGTCGATCGTGCTGTTCCTGCTCGGCGGGATCGTGGTGCAGGCGTGCCGGACCGCGGTGTACGGGCCGCAGTCGGCGTTCTACTCGGAGCTGTTCAGCACCCGGTTCCGCTACAGCGGTGCGTCGTTGAGCTATCAGCTCGCGGCCATCCTCGGCGGCGGTCTGGCGCCGATGATCTGCACGGCGCTGTACGGCTGGACCGGCTCGTCGATGGCGATCGCCGGTTACGTCGTGGTGCTGTGCGCGATCTCGTTCGGCTCCAGCTACCTGCTGGCCGAGACCTACCGGAAGGGTCTGTCGGAGTCCGGGACCACTCGAACCGCGGTGTGAGCGAATTCGACCTTTTGGGAAGGATTTGCGTAGCGGTGCGGATAGCGGAACCTCAGCTGCTTCCTCGCTCAGGGTTCGCTTTCTGACGTAGCTCCCTACGCGG
>NZ_JAFRFW010000629.1:0-8555 GCF_017434145.1 Saccharopolyspora sp.
AGCGCGCTGGTCGGCTCGTCGAACAGCAGCACCTTCGGTTCCATCGCCAGCGCTCGCGCGATCGCGACCCGCTGCTGCTGGCCGCCGGAGAGCCGGCTCGGGTGGAAATCCGCCCGGTCGGCCATCCCGACGCGCTGCAGCGCGGCCAGCGCTCGCCCGTGTGCATCCTTTTTGGACAGACGGCGGACGCCGATGAGGGCTTCTGCCACGTTCTGCATCGCGGTCATGTGGCCGAACAGGTGGAAGCCTTGGAAGACCATGCCGATTTCCGCGCGCCTGCGGGCGATCAGGCGTTCCGGCAGCTCGCGCAACCTGCCGCCGGACTCGCGGTAGCCCACCAGCGAGCCGTCCACCTCGACGCGCCCCGCGTCCACCGTCTCCAGGTGGTTCACGCACCGCAGCAACGTGCTCTTGCCGGAACCCGACGGGCCGATCAGGCAGTTGACCTCGCCCTCGGCCACCGCCAGGTCCACCCCGCGCAGCACTTCGGTGGTACCGAAGCTCTTGCGGACCCCGCGCAAGCTGACCATCGGAGGAGTCATCGGACGATCCCTCCCGCAAGCGCCGCGCGCAACCGCTGCCACGGCGTCGGAACCCGTTGCGCGCCACGGGAAAAGTACCGCTCCACGTAGTACTGCACGATCGTCAGCAGCGTCGTGAGGATCAAGTACCAGACCGTCGCCACCAGCAGCAGCGGAATCACCTGGTACGTGCGGTTGTAGACGAGCTGCACCGAATGCAGCAGGTCGTGCACCGCGATGACGCTGACGATCGAGGTGCCCTTCAGCGTGCCGATCAGCATGTTGGCCGCGGGCGGCACGATCGCGCGCATCGCCTGCGGCAGCACGATCCGGCGCAACACCCGCCATCGCGTCATGCCCAGCGCCTGCGCGGACTCCAGCTGGCCGCCGTCGACCGAAAGGATGCCGCCGCGCACCACTTCGGCGGCGTACGCGGCTTCGTGCAGCACCAGGCCGATCACCGCCGTGACGGTGCCGGTGAGCAGATCCACCGTCTGCACCGAGAACGAGCCGAAGCCCAGCACCGGGTACAGCGCGCCGATGTTGAACCAGAACAACAACTGCACCAGCACCGGAATGGACCGGAACAACCACACGTATCCCCAGCTCAACCCGGAAAGCACCGGGTTGCCGGAAAGCCGCAGCACGGCGAGCAGGGTGCCGAGCGCGAAACCGAGCAGCACGGTCGCCGCGGTCAGCCAGATCGTCAGCCACAACCCGCGCAACACCGCCGCGGTGCCGAAGTAGGCACCCACCACGTTCCACTGGAAGTTCTCGTTCGTGGCCACCGAGAACACCGCGGCGCAGACCGCCGCGAGCACCAGGACAGCTGCGATCCAGCGCAGCGGGTGGCGCGCCGGGACGACCTCCGGCGCTGTCTCCGGAACCCGCGCGAGCGCGGGCGCCACCTGCGGATGCGTCATGTTCTCCTGCCCGAGTCGGGGAATGGGGCCGGAACCGAACTTCTTGTGCGGCTGCGCGCGCGGTCAAGAACTCCCACCAGGTGGCCGCCGTTGACACCGCACGGATCCGCGGCGAAGCCTCGGTGCCGTGCATCCCCGCCCGCGCAGGCGCGTCCATATCGATCTGGGAGTCGTGTGGTCCGCGTCTTGTCGCCGCCGTCGAACCACGGCACCGGCCGCTCCCGGTGCCGCCGACCGACGCCGGGCGCGGGAAGGAGAACCATGCGCGCCGCCACGAAATCCCTGTGCGCGCTGCTGATCGGAGTGCTGCTCGCTTCGTGCGGAACGGCTCCGTCCACTGTGGCGCCTGGGCTGGACGTGCAAGCCGACGTCGTCTCCGGCGTGCAACGCGACGAGACCGCCGCCGCACTGCTGCCGGAGCCGGTCCGGCGCGCGGGCACGCTGCGCATCGGCCGCTCCATCAGCGGTTCGCCGCCTGCCTCGTTCTACCTGGACGACAACAGCACCGCGGTCGGCTTGGACATCGACATCACCGCGGCCGCCGCACGCACGCTCGGCCTGCGGGTGGCCGCCCAGGACGCCGCCTTCGAAGCGATCCTGCCCGCGCTGCGCAGCGGGAAGTTCGACGCCGGAACGGGCAACTTCGGCGTCACCGAGCAGCGCAAGCGCACGATCGACTTCGCGACCTACATCCGCGACGGGCAGGGCTTCGCGGTGCGCCGCGGCGCCGAGCCCCCGCCGATCACCGACGTGACCGCGCTGTGCGGCCGAACCGTCGGAACCGCCCAGGGAACCACCTTCGAGGCGACGCTGAACGCGCAACGCCACCGGTGCACCGGCATCGGCCGGCCCGCCTACCAGGTGCAGGTGTACTCGGAGTCCAGCGCGATGTACTCCGCGCTGACCCAGGGCCGCGTCGACGCGGTCATGAGCACCACGAACGGCCTGCGCTACGCCGCGGCGCAACAGCCCGCGATCAGGTTCTCCAACGAATTCCGCAGGCTCGACGTCGGTTTCGCGCTGCCCGCCGGTTCCCCGCTCGCGCCCGCGCTGCAAGCCGCGGTGCACAAGCTGATCAAAACCGGGGAATACCAACGGATCTTGCGCAAGTGGGGCGTGCAACCCTCGGCCATCGGCGAATCCCAGATCAGTCCGCCGGAGATCCGCTGAGCGCGCCCGGGAATCCGCTGCGCACTACCTGATCAGGTGGTGATCTCCGGTGTCCACCGCGCGCGGTGTCCAATTCGGACCTACTCTCCACCGCGAGTCGACCCTCGCCTGTGGAGAGGAGTGTCCAACGTGGAGGACTCCGCACAAGCCGTCGTCCCGCTCCGTCCCGGATTCGACATCCAGGTCCGGGGTTTCAACCGCCGCCAGGTGATCGAGCACATCGAGCTCCTGGAAGACCAGCTCCGGCTGGTCAGCATCGACCGCAACGAAGCGGTGGCGCTGAACTCCGACCTGCGCCGCCTCTGCGACGACGCGCGGCACGAGCTCGCCGAGACCCAGCAACGACTGCAGCGCATCGAAGCTTCCGACACCGGACTGCCGCACGCCTCCCAGCGGGTGCAGAACATGCTCACGCTGGCCGAGGAAGAAGTGCAGACGCTGCGCGAACAGGCGCAGCGCCAAGCACGGACCGTGCGCGGCAGCGCGGAGTACGAGGCGCACCAGCTGATCAGCCAAGCCGAGCAGGCCGCCGAGTCCATGCGAGCGGAATGCACGAGGCTGGTCGACGAGATGGACGAGCGGCAGAAGCAGATCCGCCAAGAGCACGAGCAGAAGATCGCCGACATCCGGGAACGGGAGCGCCGGATGCGCCACGCCATCCGGGACGAGTACAAAGCCACCATCGAAGCCGCGCAGGAAGAGGCCGACGAGCTGCTCGCCAGCACCCGGTGGGAATGCGGCAAGCGCGACGCCGAGAGCGAGCACCTGCGGCTGCAGGTCCTGCAGGACCTGCACACCAAGCAGACCAGGATGGAAGAGCTGCGCAGCGCGATCCTGTCCTCGCTGGAGAACGTCGGCAGGCTGGTCGGCGCCTCCACCAACGAGATCGGCGAGCAGCAGATCGACGACGTCATCGACGCGGAGCTCGTCGCCGAGCCGCACCAGGTGTGGCTGCCCGAGCCGCGCGACGACACGCAGAGCTACCTGGTCCCGCTGGACGCCCTGACCGACCAGGACTTCGGCGGAACCGGCGGCGGCGATGTCCCGGCCGCGGCAAGCAGCGAACCCGACGGCGCCGTTCCCCGCTACTGATCGGAGCACCTCGTGAACACCATCATGATTTTCGCCGCCGGCTTCCTGCTGGCATCGTTGATCTTCTGGCCGATGCTGGCGCGGGCCCGGCGCACGGACGCGGACTCGGCCCCCACCGGCAAGCACGCCATGCGTCCGGCGCCCCGGGAGCAGGCACATTCCGCGCAGGCCGGAGAGGCCGCGGGCGGCGACGGCAAGCCGGCGGCCGAGTCCGGCGAGACCGCGCCGGCCCGCGAGGAGACCGCCGAGAACACCTCCGAAGCGGCCGAAGCCGCACCGCACCGACCCGAAACCGAGCAGCCGCAACCGGACCAGCAGCCGCAACGGGAATCGGGCGAGCCGGTCCGCTCCGCCGAAGTGATCCGGATCCGGCCCAGCGACCAGGAGATCGGGGTCTCGGTCGGGACGCTGCCGACCTCCCTGTTCGAGGAACACCACGCGGCGAAGTTCCGCCGCACCCAGGACCGCATCGAACGCCTCCGCAGCCAGTTGCACGAGCGCAACTGATCAGCGGCCCCCGGCGGCGGCAACGGCTCACCGAGTCGTTGCCGCCGCTTTTTGCGTCGGGCGGCGGCCACGCACGCGGTCGGCTTCGCCACGCAATACGGCTGAAGGACTCCGCACGCCCTGCCGCGTTCCTCCGCACGGCCCCGGGAGATGCCTCCGGACCGGGGGTCGGGCACGGTGTTGCTAGGTTCGGCGCCTGCCGCGCGCAGTCGCGACCCCGAACGCTGGAGAGCTTGTGACCAGTCCCGAACAACCGCCCAAGCTGTACCTGGTCGCCACGACCGGGCACCCGAACTACGGTGACGAGCTGATCGCCGCGACCTGGCTGAAGTACCTGGCCGAGGTGGCACCGCACAGCGAAGTGTGGGTGGACTGCCCGAACCCCGGTCCGAGCGAGGTGCTGCTCGGGCACCTGCACCCGCACGCCCGCTTCACCGACACGCTCTGGCGGTTGTCCTGGGAAGCGCCTTCCGACGAGCCGTGGGAGGTCGCTTCGTTCGTGCAGCACGCGATGATCAATCCCGGGCTGGCGCCGCACTGGGTGGCCGGGATCGAACTCGCCGCGAGCGCAGACCTGGTGCACGTCATCGGCGGCGGGTTCATCAACGGCATCTGGCCGCGGCACTTCGGGCTGCTGGCCGGTGCGGTCGCCGCGGTGCGCCGCTCCGGCGGGCGCGCGGTGATGACCGGCCAAGGGCTGTGGCCGGTGCCGGACGAGGCGCGGCCGCTGCTGCGCAACCTGGCATCCCAGTTCGAGCTGATCGACGTGCGCGACGAGCCGTCCGCGGAGCTGCTCAGCTCGGCGGGCCAGCTCACCGCCACCGGCGACGACATGTTCTTCGGCATCGAGCCCGGCCAGTACCGCACCGACGACCTGCGCGAGGTGATGGTCTGCCTGCAGTCGGACCTGCTGGACGTCACCGTGCCAGCGCTGGCCGGGTTCCTGCTGGACACGCTGCGCGCCTGGGACGTGCGACCGGAGCAGGTCGGCATCGTGGAAGGCATCCCGCGGGTGGACCGGGAGGTGTTCGCGCTGGTCGAGCACGACCTGCCGGGGGCGCGGTTCTACGCCTTCTCCGAGATCATGGAGACCGGCTTGCCCGCGGCGGCCGGGCAGCGGTGGTTGTCCAGCCGGTTCCACATGCACCTGATGGCCGCCGCGGCCGGAGCGCACGGCGTGGCGGTGTCGATCAATTCCGGCTACTACACGAACAAGCACCGGTCGCTGATCGAGCGCGGCTCCGGCTGGGGCATCAGCGAAGGGCTCGCGATCCCGCCGCAGCCGACCGAAGGCGGATTCGACGCCGAGACGCTCAAAGCGCTGCAGGACGCCAAGTCCAAGCTCGCCTGGTCGATGTACGGCCACTGAGCTTCCGCCGCTCAGCCGTCGATGCGGAACTCCTGACCGTAGACGCGCCAGCTCAGCGGTGGGTCGAGAGCCAGGTTCCCGGCGTCGAGGAAGACTCGTTGCGCGGTGTCGACCCGGCTGGTGTCGCTGTGCGCGTCCTCTTCCCGCATCGCGGTGACCCGGGCGTCCAGGAAGGCGCTGAGGTAGCCGGTCTCGTCGCCGCCTCGCGCGGGCGGGACCGCCTGCTCCAGCGCCGCCCGGCGGATGCCGCCGAACGACGGCCAGGACTCACCGGGTCCGTGCATCACGATCGCGTCGTAGTAGGCGAACTGCCCGAGCGCACCCAGCCCGTCTTCCTCGGCCCGGCGCACCGCGGGGTCGAAGTACCGGCGGTCCCGTTCGGACTCCTGCGCACGCTGGAAGTCGGGGTCCTCGGCGGCAGTGGCCCAGGCGTCCGGGTAGCCGTCCAGACCCTCGTGCGAATCCGAACCGTTCACCGCGCGTAACGCCTCCAGATAGGGCGCGAGCGCGTTGTCCGGTTCGGCCCCGGTGTAGGACTCGACGAGTTCGAGCATGTCGCCGGTGCCGGAGCAGAAACCGATGATTCCGGCGGTGTAGCCGCGACCGTCGCCGATGTCCTCGATGTAGCCGAACTGCGCGCGCCAATCCAACGAGGAGTTCTCCGCGCTGGACACGAGCTGCATCGCGATGTCCTTCTTGCGCGGATCGGCGAGGTCACCGCCTGCCGCGGTGCCCGGGACCGCGAAGGCGCGCCCGGACCCGAACGCGCCTGCGGCGATCCCGGACACGAGTGCGGTGCGCAGGATTCCGCGGCGGGACACTCGCACCGACGGCGTCGGGGACATCGGGATCCTCCAGGGTTCGCGGCGGCTGGCGCACCAGCACCCTGCTCGTACGCCTGCCGGGCCACCACCGCCGTCGGGCTGAGGTTTTTCCCCGTTGCCAACCGGGTCCGGTCTCGCCGGTGCGTCAGTCGTCGGAATCCTGCGTGGATTGTTCCGAATCGGCCCGTCGGTCCGCGATGTAGAACGGGGCGGCCGCCAGGATCGGCACCATCATCCCCGCCATCATGATCAAAATGGACGAACCTGTGCTCAAGGCCCACCGAATCCCAGACTGCGCGGTGGGAAAAGACATCCCACACCGGAACACGTCCGACCGGACGTGACGTTCGGTAATCGTCGCGAACGGCCGGATACGTTAGCAGCGGGACCACGTGCGTCCGGTCACGGGCACCACCCGAGACCGGAAGATCACGGCAACCAGCGAGCGGTCGGCCACTCCTCCCGGATCCACGCGCTGTTCCAGAACAGCCACTCGTACTCGCTGGCGCGGGTGAACGCTTCGAGCATCCGCTGCCGCGTCGGCTCGTCGGCGGCTTCGGCGACCCGGTCGGTGAGTTCCCGGGCGCCGCGCACCGATTCGGCGAACTCGTCGTCGGCGTAGGTCTCGATCCACCGCCGGTACGGGTGCGCCGCGATGTCGCCCACCGCATCGAGGATCTCGCTGCCCACGTGCTGGTACACCCAGAAGCACGGCAAGATCGCCGCGAGCAGCACCGGGTACGGCTCGGAGAGCGCGTTCGCGCGCAGGAACGAGGTGTAGGCCAGGCAGGACGGCGAGGTCGGCACCCCGGCGATGTCGGCTTCGGTCAGCCCGAACTCCTCGACGTATCCGGCGTGCAGCCGGCGCTCCTCGACCAGCGCCGCCTGCGCGTTGCCAGCCAGGAACGCCGCGTCCTGCGGCCCGTCCGCGCGGGTCGCGGCTGCCGACAGCGCCTGCGCGAAGCCGACCAGGTAGCGGGCGTCCTGCACGATGTAGAACGCGAACCGCTCGCGGTCCAGCGTGCCGTCGGTGAGCGCGGCGTTGAACGGGTGCTCGACGGTGGCCCGCTGCAACTCGGCGGTGTGCTCCCAGGCACCGGCGCAGAAGCCGTCGGCGGGCGGATCGGGCAGCTTGCTCATCGGGCGACTCCTTCGCGAGGCCGGATTTCTCCGCCGTGGCAGGCGGGGTTCAACTCACCACCAGCGGTGGAAGTGGTGCACCGGTCCGTGCCCGCGGCCGACGTCCAGCCGTCCGGCGGCGCGCAGCGACTCGGTCAGGTAGTCCTTGGCCTCCCGCACGGCCTCCTCCCAGCTCGCCCGCTGCGGGCGCAGCGCGGCGATCGCGGCGGCCAGGGTGCAACCGGTGCCGTGGTCGTTGGTCGTTTCGACCCGCTCGCCGCGCAGGTACTGCGCCGCGCCGTCGCCGCGGAGCAGGTCGACGCTGGCGCCCTGGCGCAGATGGGCGCCTTTGAGCAGCACCTGCTTGGCGCCGTGCCCGGCGAGGCGGTCGGCGACGCCCGGCATCCCGGCGGACTCGGCGATCTCCCGCTCGCCCAGCAGGTCCGCGGCCTCCGGCAGGTTCGGGGTGATCAGCTCGACCCGCGGCAGCAGCTCGTCGCGCAGCACCTCGACCGCTTCGGCGGCCAGCAGCCGATCACCGCTCTTGGCCACCATCACCGGGTCCAGCACCACGTTCGGCGGGTTGTAGCGGTCCAGCACCGCCACGACGGCGCGGATCACCTCGGCGTTCGCGAGCATCCCGATCTTCACCGCGTCCACCCGGACGTCGTCGAGCAGCGTGGTGAGCTGGGCGGTGACGAACTCCGGCGGGATCTCGTGCACCTGGGAGACACCGGTGGTGGTCTGCGCGACGAGCGCGGTCATGACCGACATCCCGTAAGCACCGTTGGCGGAGAACGCCTTGAGGTCGGCCTGGACCCCGGCCCCGCCGCTGGGGTCGGTCCCGGCGATGGTCAGCACGTTGGGAATCATCGGTACACCTTTCGCAGGCGGGCCGCGGCCGATGCCGGATCGGCGGCCGCGCAGATCTCGGAGACGACGCACAGCCCGCGCACGCCGGTCGCGGCGATCTCGGCGGCGTTGTCGGCGTGCACGCCGCCGATGGCGACCGCGGGCAGTTCGGTCGCGG
>NZ_JAFRFW010000630.1:0-7225 GCF_017434145.1 Saccharopolyspora sp.
AAGCCGAAGTCGCCGGCGGGCGCCACCGTGGTGCTCACCGCGGACGAGGCCGGGCAGTGGAACGTCGAGGTCAGCACCGGCAAGAAGCGGGTGCTGCGGCCCACGCCGGTGACCGCCTCCGCGGTCGCGCAGGCGGCCAAGTCGCTGCACTCCGATGTCGCAGCCGCGGTGGAGCCGCTGCTGGAGGCCGCCCGCGATCAGCAGCGGGACCGGGTCGAACAGCTGCAGCGGGAGCTGGCCGAGGCGCAGCGCAAGCTGGACGAACTCGCCGATTGATCCCGGCGGGCGGGCGCGCCTGCGGATCGGGCCCCGCTGCGCACATCGCTGCCGGGAAGCTCTCTAGAATCGGAATCGTGAAGCGCAAGCTGCTGACCCCGCGTTGGATGGCGCTGCACGCCCTGTTCGTCGTCGCCACGATCGCGACGGGTTTCCTGGCGGTGTGGCAGTGGGACCGCGCGCACGACGCCGGCGGCAGCTTCCAGAACCTGGGCTATGCCTTGCAGTGGCCGCTGTTCGGCGTGTTCACGGTGTGCCTGTGGGTGTGGCTGATCCGGATGGAATCGCGCGCCGGCCCGGACGCCGAAGCCGCGAAAGCAGATATCCCGGACGAGTCCGGCACGGCGGCCGCTACGCCGAGCACGCGACGCCGCCCGCTGGTGCCGCCGCCCGCGTCCTCGGTCGACGAGGACGAGGACCCGGAACTGGCGGCCTACAACCGCTACCTCGCCGAACTGGACGAAGCCGACCGGCGGGACCGCTGAGCGCCGCGCTCAGTTGAACGTGATGTCCCCGCGGATCTCATTGGTCTGCACCAGGTTGCGCACGTCGCCGGAGTTCTGGTTCACCACGTGACCCGAGGCGGTCATCTCCTTGTGCACCTCGCCGCCCGCTTCGCGCAGCTGCTCGCGGAAGTCCGGATCGTCCCCGGCGACCCGGTCGAGCCGTTCGGCCAGCGCGGTGATCTGCGGGCGCTGCGCACCGGGCGCCTCGGCGGCCTCCAGCGCGGCCAGCGTCTCGGTGTCCTCGCTGCGCCTGCGCAGCAGTCCGCGCACCTTTTCCAACGCGCTCTTCGCCGCGGCCCCGAGTGCGACGGCGGCCTGACCGCCGAGGGCGGTCGCCAGGGAATCAAAGAACGGGTCCATCGGCTCCTCCGCTTCGGCTCGAAGTGACCAAGTGTAGTCGATCGAGCACGTGGTCCGGCGCATTCCGGCGTATCGGCCTGCGAGTACGTTTTTCCCCGCGGTGCCGGGGAGAACGCCGCCGCGCTGATCGGCCGCGGCGGCCGATGTGATATCAACGAAAGGACCGGCGAGGCACCCGGGAAGAGCCGATCTCGGTCGGGCTGCCGGACCGCCGGGGCCGCCTGGTCCGAGCATCGGGCCTGCGCTCCCGGTGCAGATCGAGCCTTCGCGACGTGTGGTGATTGGGGCTGGAGTGCGCAGCGGCGTGCTGTTGAAGATGTTCGGGCTGTGCGTCCTGGCCGGTGTGCTGGTGGCGTTCCTGATGATGCCGATGGCCTCCGGCGCGGGCGCCGTGGTCAACCAGACCACCGACGCGATGGCGAGCATGTCCAGTTCGCTGGCCAAGCGCGACATGCCGCAGGTCTCGACGGTGACCGACCGGGACGGCAAGCCGATCGCGCACTTCTTCAAGGACTACCGCGTCGAGACCAAGCCGGAAGAGGTTCCGGAGAACATGAAGTCCGCGATCACTTCGGTCGAGGACAAGCGGTTCTGGAACCACGGCGGCGTGGACTGGCAGGGCACCATGCGCGCGAT
The DNA here is from genome assembly GCF_017434145.1 of Saccharopolyspora sp. NCBI lineage: Bacteria > Bacillati > Actinomycetota > Actinomycetes > Pseudonocardiales > Pseudonocardiaceae > Saccharopolyspora > Saccharopolyspora sp. Next base: position 1,779 of record NZ_JAFRFW010000630.1, read on the forward strand.
GGCCAGCAACGCGGGCGGCGGTTCCACCCAGGGCGCCTCCACGATCACCCAGCAGTACGTGAAGAACTACCTGGTGCACGTGGTCGCCAAGAACGAGGTCGACGCCGAGCGGGCCAAGGAGACCACCATCGCCCGCAAGCTGCGCGAGGCGAAGATGGCCGTCGAGCTCGAGCGGACCATGACCAAGGAGGAGATCCTCACCGGTTATCTGAACGTGGTCCCGTTCGGCAACCAGACCTTCGGCATCGGCGCCGCGGCGCGGACCTACTTCAACACCACGCCGGACAAGCTGACCGTGTCGCAGTCCGCGCTGCTGGCCGCCATCGTGAACCAGCCCGGCTCGCTGAACCCGGAGACCAATCCGCAGGACGCGATCCAGCGCCGCAACACGGTGATCGACCTGATGACCGATCCGCACAACCGGTACGTGCTCACCAAGGAGGACGCCGAGAAGGCCAAGGCGGAGCCGCTGGGCGTGGCCTCGCCGCTGGGCCGGCCGCCGAACGGCTGCGTCGGCCTCGGTGACGGCACCACCGACGGGTTCTTCTGCGAATACCTGCGGGACTACCTGGAGAAGTCCGGCATCGACGACGACAAGCTGGAAACCGGCGGCTACACGGTGCGCACCACGCTGGACCGCCGTGCCAGCGACGCTGCCAAGCAGGCCGCCGAGAAGCAGGTGCCGACGCAGACCGAAGGCATCGCCAACGCGATGGCCGCCGTCCAGCCCGGTGACAAGCACCAGGTCCGTGCGCTGGTGGCGAACCGGGACTTCGGCAACAACCCGAGCGCGGGCCAAACCGCCTACGACATCGTCAGCCGGGTGCAGCCCTTCGGCGCGGGCTCGATCTACAAGGTGTTCACCGCCGCTGCGGCGATCAACCAGGGCAGAAGCATCTTCGACACGATCGACGTGCCACCCAGCTACACCTCGCAGGTGTTCAAGAACGGCACCGCGCCGTACACGGTGAGCAACGCCGAGGGGGTGCAGCCGGGGCCGCGGACGTTGCAGATGGCGCTGGCGACCTCGCCGAACACCGCCTTCGTCAAGCTCGAGGAGCAGGTCGGGCTGAACAACGCCGTGGACATGGCCTCGAAGCTCGGGCTGCGGCAGGGCATGAACGGGGTGAACAGCAGCGGCAGCACGCTCGACGAGGACGGTTCCAACGGCCCGTCGCAGGCCGAGGCGGTCAAGCGCAACAACCGCGGCGCGTTCACCCTCGGCTACACGCCGACCAGCGTGCTGGAGCTGTCCAACGTCGCGGCGACGATCATGAGCGGTGGCAAGTGGTGCCCGCCGACGCCGGTCGAAGAGGTCACCGACCGCAACGGCAACCCGGTGCCGCTGAAGGAAGCGCCGTGCGAGCAGGTGATCTCGCCGCAGGTCGCGGGTCAGCTGGCGCAGGGCATGAGCCTGGACGACAAGGTCGGTACCTCGAAGCAGGCCGCGCAGGCCGCGGGCTGGAACCGGCCGCTGATGGGCAAGACCGGGACCACGCAGGAGCACAAGTCGGCCGCGTTCCTGGGTGCCACGCCGCAGATGGCCGGTGCGGTGCTGACCTACGCCGACGGTTCCAGGCCGCGCGGGATCTGCGACAGCGGCGGCGACGCACCGCCGTTCCTGTGCGGTGAGGGCAACATCTACGGCGGCAAGGTTCCGGCGCGGACCTGGTACGACGCGATGATGCAGGTCCACGCGCCGCTACCGGTCGTGCCGCTGCCGGGAGGCTGACCGGCCGGGCGATCCGTCACGAAGCACCCCGCTGCGGAGAGTTCCGCGGCGGGGTGCTTTTGCGTGCGTCGGAATCGCTCACCGGCTGCCGCCGACCGAGGCGGAAACGTCGTGCTGCGAACGTTCCCCGCGCGGAGCGGTCCTGCGCGCTCGCCGACCGCCCCGGAAAGCCTTGGCACCGGCCGACATTCAGGGAGATGGTCGGGGTAGGCGCCACCGCGCCCGGATCGCCTCAGCGGCGGCTGAGGCGCCGGACGCCGCGCGAAATGCCCGCGCTCTGCTGCGGCAGCTCGACCGGCAGTTTCCGCAGCAGCGCCAGCACCAGGATCGCGAGCGCGAGCACTATCCAACCGGACCAGCCGAGCAGTCCGGTCGTGACGCTGTCGACCGGGCTCCCCGCCGCGCTGAACAGCAAGCCGAGCCCGGCCGCGGAGTTGAGGAAGCCGTGCGCGATCGCGGCGGGCCACACGCTGCGCGACGCCAGCCGCAGCCAGCCCAGCAACGCGCTGGTCAGCACGCCGTAGCAGCCCATCATGATGAACGCGACGACGATCGGAGCGCTCGGGTAGTTGTAGCCGAGCACCAGCAGCGGCCCGTGCCACAGCGCCCACAACACGCCGGTGATCAGGAAAGCCGCTGGCTGGCCGAGCGGCAGCAGCGCCCGCGTCAGGTAGCCGCGCCAGCCGAGTTCCGCGCCGAACGCCGGGATCACGTTCAACCACCCCAGCAAGAACACCTGCAGCAGCTGGTCCAGCGCCAGCTGTCCCGGCGTGATCCCCTCGGCAGGCCCGTAGGTCTCGGCGAGCCCGGAGAACCCGAACCAGTCCGCCCGGTACACGCCGAGCATCCAGCCGACCACCAGCGCCAGCAGTGCCAGCACCGCGGGCCCGAACCAGGCGATCAACGCGTATCCCCACCAGCGCCGGAATCCGCCTTCGCTGGTGATTCCCAGCTCCCTGGCGATCGAATCGCGCGGACTGATCCACTTTTGCACGACGACCCCGGCCAGCGCGGGCGCGGACATCATCCCGAGGATGATCACCGGTGCCCAGCCGGAGGTGAGTCCGGTACCGGTCAGGAACAGCGGGATCGTCAGCGGCCAGGCCACCAGGTAGCTCAGCCCGACGAAGCTCACCGTCCCGCGGACGTCGACGTGATCGTGTTCAGCGCTCACTCCTACATCTTGCCAAGGCGAGGCGGCCGAGCCGCTGTGACGTGCGAGGCGGTCGAGCCGCGGCGACACGCGAGGCGGCCGAACCGCTGTGATGCGAGGCGGCCGAGCCGCGGCGACATGCAAGCATGGGCGGATGACCAGCTTGCTCCCCTCCACGCAACGCGCCCTGTTCCGGCGATTGGCCGTCGAGCAACGGCAGAACCGCATCCCGTCGCTGGTGGCCGGTCTCGTGCGGGACGGCGAAGTGCTCTGGTTCGGCGGCAGAGGCGCGGTCGAGGGCGCCGAGCCCACAGCGGACACCCAGTACCGCATCGGCTCGATCACCAAGACCTTCGTGGGCGTGCTGGTGCTGCGGCTGCGCGACGAGGGCAAGTTGCGCCTGACCGACACGCTCGACGAGCACCTGCCGGGCACCGCGGTCGGTGATCGCAGCATCGCGCGGCTGCTCACGCACACCACCGGCATGAGCGCGGAACCGCAAGGCCCGTGGTGGGAACGCACTCCCGGCGGTTCGCCGCAGGACCTGCTCGCCTCGATCGACGAGTCCGCGCTGCGTCCGCCGCCGCAGCACGGTTTCCACTACTCCAACACCGGCTTCGGCGTGCTCGGCGAGCTGGTCTCGCGGCTGCGCGGCAGGTCCTGGTTCGCGGCGGCGGAACAGGAGATCCTGCGTCCGCTCGGGATGGACCGGACCTCGTTCGGCCCGCAGGCGCCGCACGCCAAGGGTTTCGCGGTGCACCCGTGGGCGGACGTGCTGCTGCCGGAACCCGCCGAGGACCACGGCGCGATGTCCCCGGCAGGCCAGCTCTGGTCCACTGTGGACGACATGTTGCGCTGGGCGCGGTTCGTGGACGGGGACACCGGCGACGTGCTGCACCCGGACACGGTGGCCGAGATGCGCGCACCCGGTGCCGTGGACGACGGGGACGTGTGGCGTGCGGGCTACGGGCTCGGTCTGCAGCTCGTGCGGGACAACGGGCGGCGGCTGGCCGGGCACACCGGTTCCATGCCGGGATTCCTCGCCACCGTGATGACCGATCCGGCGCAGTCGACCGGCGCGGTGTTCATGGCCAACAGCACTTCCGGCGTCTCCGGCGGGCTGATCACCGACTTGCTGAACATCCTGGACGAGCACGAACCGCGCATCCCGCAACCGTGGACACCGAGCGCGGTGAGCCCGGAACTGCTGGAACTCACCGGCCAGTGGTATTGGGGTCCGACGCCGTACGTGCTGCGCGTGCTGCCGGAGGGGCTGCTCGACCTCGTCCCGTGGCAGGGGCGCGGGCGCGCGTCCCGCTTCCGCCCCAACTCGGACGGAACGTGGACCGGGATGGACGGCTACTACTCCGGTGAGCTGCTGCGCATCGGACGCGATGCCGACGGCGTTCCGAGCCACCTGGACCTGAACACGTTCATCTTCACCCGCACTCCTTACGACCCGGCCGCACCCGTTCCCGGCGGCGTGCAGGAGTGGCGTTCCGGCGAATGAGTCCCACCTGCGGCCGATCCGCGCCACCTCCTGATCAGGTTAGCCTGGCCTTCACTCGTGGAGGTGTGCATGGATCAGCCCAGGACCGTGACCGCGCCGGAGGAGCTTCGCGCCGAGTTGCCCGCGGATGCCGCTACGACCGCACGAGTCGGCCGATGGCGCGGGCGGATCGAGGACGTGCTCGCCGGGCGGGACGACCGGGTGCTCGCCGTGGTCGGCCCGTGCTCGGTGCACGACCTCACCGCCACCCGGCGGTACGCGGCTCGGTTGCGGGATCTGGCGGACGAGCTCAGCGGTGAACTGCTCGTGGTGCTGCGCAGCTTCTTCGAGAAACCGCGCAGCACGGTCGGTTGGACCGGCTTGTTCACCGACCCGGCGCTGGACGGCGGTTCGGACGTGGAGCGCGGGATGCGGTCGGCGCGCCGCCTGCTGCTGGACGTCGCCGAGCTGGGACTGCCTGCCGCGACCGAGTGGGTCAGCCCGTTCGCCCCCGCCTACCTGGCCGACCTGGTCGGCTACGGCACGATCGGCGCCCGCACCGTGGAAAGCCAGCCGCACCGGCAGCTCGCCGCGGCGCTGCCGATGCCGGTCGGCATGAAGAACGGCACCACGGGCTCGTTGCGGGCGGCCGTCGACGCGGTGGTCGCCGCTCGGCACCCGCACGGATTTCTCGGCATCGGCCCGCGCGGCAGCGTGGCCTGGACCAGCGCCACCGGGAATCCCGGCGCACACGTGGTGCTGCGCGGCGGCGTGAGCGGGCCGAACTACGACGCGATCTCGGTGCACCGCCTGCTGCGGCGGTTGCGGACGGCCGGATTGCCGGAGGCCGTGGTGATCGATGCGAGCCACGGCAACAGCGGCAAGGACCACGCTCGGCAGCCGGGCGTGGTCAGCGACATCGGTGCTCAGCTCGCGTCCGGGAACCGGGCGATCCGCGGCGTGATGGTGGAGAGCTTCCTGGTTCCGGGCAGGCAGGACGTCCTGCCCGGCCGCGCGCTCACCGAGGGGCAGAGCATCACCGACTCCTGCTTGGGCTGGGACGACACCGCGGA
>NZ_JAFRFW010000631.1:0-1984 GCF_017434145.1 Saccharopolyspora sp.
CGACGACTGCGAGCTGCTGGACGGCGCCCGGGTGTGGCCGGAGGTGGCTATCCCGGCGGGCGGAGTGCGCTTCTCCGCGGACCGCGGATGACCGAGCCGATGCGCACGAGCTGGCAGCCGCCGGAACCGTTCGACCTGGCCCGGGTGCTTTCGCCGCTGCGCCGCGGCCCCGGCGATCCGACCAGCAGTGTGGAAACCGGCGGCGCGTGGTGGCTGGCGACGACGACTCCGCACGGACCGGCCACGCTGCGCTGCACCGCGGACCGCGACGGTCGGATCACCGCGCAGGCTTGGGGCGATGGCGCCGAATCGGCGCTCGGCCGGGTACCCGGCCTGCTCGGCGCCGCCGACGACGACACCGGCTTCGTCGCCGCGCACGACGTGGTGCGGCGCGGCAGGCGAGCGGCCCGCGGGATGCGGCTGTGCGCCTCGGGACGGGTCTGGGACGTGCTGGTGCCCGCCGTGCTGGAGCAGAAGGTCACCAACCGGGAAGCGTGGCGCTCCTGGCGGGAGCTGTGCCGCCGGTTCGGCACGCCCGCGCCCGGTCCTGCCCCGGACGGGCTGCACGTGGTGCCGAATCCGCGCCAGCTGCGGGAGATCCGGGATTGGGAGTGGCACAAGGCGGGCATCGACGGCGCCCGCAGGCGCACCTTGATCGCCGCCGCCGGAGTCGCCCGCAGGCTGGAGCGGGCCGTCGAGCTGCGCGGCGCCGAAGGTCGCGACCTGCTGCAGAAGCTGCCCGGCATCGGCCCGTGGACGGCGGCCGAGGTCGCCCAGCGGGCATGGGGCGATCCGGACGCGGTCAGCATCGGCGACTACCACCTGCCGACGATCGTCGGAACGGCGCTGGCCGGCCGCCCGATGGACGACGCCGAAATGCTCGAAGCCCTCGCCCCTTACGCGGGCCACCGGCACCGCGCGGTCCGCTACCTCGGCGCCGCGGGAGTCTCCCGCCCCCGCTTCGGCCCCCGCCTACCGGTCCGCGACTACCGGGCCAGCTGATCACCCGGATACGAGCACGCGGCGAAGCCTCCGGACGTGCGACTACGAGTGATCCAGCCGGGCGCGGGCCGCGGTGACCATGCTGTCCAGGCCCGATTCCGGCGGTAGCCCGTCCAGCGGCCACCAGCGCAGGTCGAGGGACTCGGCGCTGCGCACCGGCTCCGCTCCGGCGGGCGCGCGCACCACGTAGCGGACGTCGAAGTGCCGCGTGGGCACCCCCAGCGAGCAGGTGATCGGGTGCACTTCCACGTGCACCGGCACCGGATCCACCGTCAGACCGTCCATCCCGGATTCCTCGGTGGCTTCCCGCAGCGCGGCACCGGCCAGCGAAACGTCCTCCGGCTCGCAGTGCCCGCCGACCTGCAACCACTTGCCGACCCGCGGGTGCAGGGTCAGCAGCACCCGCTCCGCCGCCGCGTCCAGCAGCACGGCCGATGCGGTCAGGTGGCCCGGCTCGCACGCGCGCAGGCAGGCGTCCGGGCGCGCGTCGAGCAGCGTGAGGAAGGCGTGCTTGAGCGTTTCCTGCGACCGTTCCGCCGGTTCCCACTCGCGGAGGCTGCGCGTCGCGTCCGCGTGCAGTCCGTCCGAGTCGTCCCGCTGGTTCGTCACAACCCCACCCAAAATCGTGTCCGGCCCGGTTCACCCGGGCCGCAGCTCGTGTCGCGGCGCACGCGCACCGTCATGTCGAGTTTCCCGCGCCGCCGTCGGACCCGGGTTCGGTTCCGGCTCGTCGCCGGTCTCGGGAATCGCCCAGGAGCACATCCGCGAACCGGGACGTGCTCAAAGCTCCAGCAGCCCGTCGTCGAGGTCCCGCGGCGGCCGCGGCCCCTCGACCGGCTCGGCCGGGTTCCCGACCGCGACCGCGCCCAGCGGCTCCCACGAATCCGGCAGTTCCAGCGTCGCGCGCACCACGTCCGGGCAGAACAGCGTCGACGAGACCCAGCACGAGGCCAGCTCCTCGGCCGCCAGCGACACCAGCAGC
>NZ_JAFRFW010000632.1:0-5527 GCF_017434145.1 Saccharopolyspora sp.
CCCGGCGAAGCCGAAGCCGCCGCCGAGAAGGTGCGCAGCGCCATGGGCTCGCGGGCCGAGTCGGTCGTGCACACCGACCCGGCGCGGATGGGTGCGCTGTGGAAGATCCGCGAGGAGGGCTCGGGCTACTCCACCCGCATGTCCGACGGGTCCGAACGCTGGTCGGGCTGGGAGGACGCCGCCGTGCCGCCCGAACACCTCGGCAGCTACCTGCGCGAGTTCGACCAGCTGCTGGAGCGCCACGGGCGCAAGGGCGTGACCTACGGCCACTACGGCGACGGCTGCATCCACGTGCGCATCGACTTCGATCTGCTCACCGGCGGCGGTGCGCAGAACTACCGGGAGTTCATGGAGGCCGCCGCTGACCTCGTCGTCTCCCACGGCGGCTCGGTCTCCGGCGAACACGGCGACGGGCAGGCCCGCTCCGAGTTGCTGGCTCGGATGTACCCGGCGGAGGTGATCGGCGCGTTCGAGCGGTTCAAGTTCGCCTTCGACCCCGACGACCTGCTCAACCCGGGCCAAATCGTGCGGCCCCGGCCGCTGGACTCCGACCTGCGGCTGCTGGTCGCGCCGCCGAACATCCCCACCCGCACCACGCTGGCGCTGCACGCCGACGACGGCGACCTCGCCCCGGCGTCGCGGCGCTGCGTCGGCATGGGCAAATGCCTCAACACCACAGGTGGGGTGATGTGTCCGAGCTACCGGGCCACCAAGGAGGAGAAGCACTCCACCCGCGGGCGCGCGCACCTGCTGTTCGAGATGCTCAACGGCTCGCTGATCAAAGGCGGCTGGCGCTCCGAAGAAGTGCACGACGCACTCGACCTGTGCCTGTCCTGCAAGGGCTGCAAGACCGACTGCCCCGTCGGCGTCGACATGGCCACCTACAAGGCCGAGTTCCTGCACCAGCACTACCGCGGGCGCGTGCGCCCGGCCGCGCACTACTCGATGGGTTTCCTGCCGCTGTGGCTCGCGCTCGGCCAGTACGCGCCAGGCGCGGCCAACCGCGTCCTCAGTGGACCGATCGCGTCGCTGATCAAGCGGATCGGCGGCATCGCGGCCGAACGCGACATGCCCGCACTGGCCGGGCGCACCCTGCGCTCGTGGTGGCGGCAACGCGAACACCGGCCCGCGGGCGGTGACCGGGTCGTGCTGTTCCCCGACACCTTCACCAACCACTTCGACCCGCACATCGGCCGCGATGCGGTGCTGGCGCTGGAAAAACTCGGATCGGCCGTGGAAATCCCGCGCTCGCAGGTCTGCTGTGGACTGACGTGGGCATCCACCGGCCAGCTCGACATCGCCCGCCGCGTGGTGCGCCGCACCGCGCGGCTGCTGCGCCCGCAGGTCCGCTCCGGCCTGCCGGTCGTCGGCCTCGAACCCAGCTGCACCGCATTCCTGCGCAACGACGCGCTCGAACTCGCACCAGAGGATCCGGACGTGCGGGCGCTGGCCGAAGCCACCGAAACCTTCGCCGAGCACGTCGAACCCACGCGGTCGCGGTGGGAACGTTCCGGTGACGGCAAAGCACTGGTGCAGCAGCACTGCCACCAGTACTCCGAACTCGGCTTCGACGCCGACCGCTCGGCGCTGGCCGCCACCGGCACCGATGCGCAGGTGCTCGACGCCGGCTGCTGCGGGCTCGCGGGCAACTTCGGCTTCGAGCGCGGGCACTACGACGTGTCGATGGCCTGCGCCGAACAAGCACTGCTGCCCGCCGTGCGGCAGGCCGAACCGGGGACCGAGGTCGTCGCCGACGGGTTCAGCTGCCGCCTGCAGATCCGCCAAGCAACCGAAACCGAACCGGTCCACCTGGCGACCCTGGTCCGCCGAGCGCTCGACTGACCCGGGATCTCGCGGCTCGGGTGGCCGTTCCAGCGCCACCCGAGCCGGATCGTCACCTCCGACGGCGAAAACGTCGGCCGATCTCCGCACCCATCCGCGAGTGGCCTCCGGCCGCGACCGACGTTTAGATCCCGCTTTCCGCCGAATCCGCGGCCGAGGCGTGCAGCACGCCGTCCAGTTCGGTGAGGTCGTTGACCAGGTCCGCCACCGGCTGCTTGCCCTGGAGGTGCACCGCCACGACCGCCGTTCGCTGCTCGTCGGCGTCGGTGTCCTCCCGCTCCACCTGCAGGTCCAGCACCTTCCAGCCGCGACTGGTGCACAACGTCAGCACGTTGCGCAGCACCCCGTATCCGTCCAGGTAGCCGATGCGCACCACTTGGGGCTCGCGCAACGCGCTGCGCATCAGTCGCAACACCCGCGGATAGCCCACCGCGACCAGGAAATGCACCGCCGTCGTCGCGGTCCCCAGCAGCAGCAACCCGCTGCCGCAGGCCGTGCCGATCGCGGCGACCAGCCACACCGTCGCCGCCGTGGTCAGCCCGCGCACCACGTCGCGGCGCACGAAGATCAAACCGGCACCGATGAACCCGATGCCGGAGACGATCTGCGCGGCCACCCAGGACGGGTCGAACGAGACCTTGTCGAACTCCAGCACGTCCCCGAAGCCGTACTTCGACACCAGCATGAACAGCGCCGCCCCCACCCCGACCAGGGTGTGCGTGCGCAGCCCGGCGCTTTTCGCGCGCAGCTCGCGTTCGAGTCCGACCAAACTGGACAGCACCAGCGCGGAGCCCAGCTCGACCAGCAGCGGCAGCTCCCGCAAGCCCGTGATCACCTCGTCCGCCACCCCGCGAACGTAGCGCACAGTGGACCGTCCCGGCACTGGTGAGATCGACTACCAGCGGTTATGCCGTTCTCAGCGCACTTCCGCGCAGACGGCCGCGACCGGGAGAGGAGCGAGTGCTGAGAGCGCAGTGGTGCTCGAGACCCCAGCGACATTCGGGACGACAGCGGACTACCGCGACGCACCCCGAATCGACCGACTCAACTCGACACCGCGCGACCTCACCTCGGCCGCCGCGCCAAGTACACCAGCGCGGGCGGCACGTTGCGCCACACCGTCCGGCTGACCACGGTCTCCTCGAACACCGCCCGCAGATCCGCATGCTGGCGCCGTGCCGGTGCCGCCCACTGCGTCCACGTGTAGGCGAACTGCGTGAACGCGCCCTGCTCGGTCAGCGAATCCGCCACGAGCCGGATCAGCGGAACCCCGTCCTTCGGCGTGTGCGCCACCCACGGCAGGCCGCTGACCACCACATCCGCCCGCAGTCCCCGCTCCGAGAGCAACTCCGGAAGCTGTCGCGCGTCCCCGCGCACGACCTCCACATCGCCGAATCGGGCATCCAGCGAGTCCGCCCACCGCTGGTTGAGCTCCACCGCCAGGTGCCTGCCCCGGCCGCCCAACCGCTGCTGGATCGCCTCGGTGAACGCACCCGTGCCCGGCCCGAGCTCCACCACCACCGGATCACCCGACGCAGGCACCGGCGCGACCATGTCGCGGGTCAGGTACCGCGAACTCGGACCCACCGCGGCCGTGGTGGTCGGAGACTTCACGAACTCACGCAGGAACTCCCCCGCGCCTGCGGCAACGCTCACGTCCACTCCCGTGCTCGAACCTGCGGAGCACGCCGCGGCTCACGGCAACCGCCTGCCGAACAGCAGCGCCAACGCGGCCGCGACGATCGCGGTGAGCGTACCCAGCACCAACCACGGCTTGCTGGCGTCTGTGTGCTTGATCTCGTAGCCGATCTGCTCGCCCAGCGTCGCGTAGACCCGGCGCAACTGCTCGGCGCTGGCGGCCTTGTGGAACTCCCCGCCGGACAGGCCCGCGATCTCCTCCATCGCCTCGTCGTCGACGTCCACCGGCTGCGGCTGGCCCTCGATGTCGAGCGTGCCGTGCCGGGTGCCGAACGAGATCGTGGTGATCGGGATGTTCGCCTTCTTCGCCTCGCCCGCCTTGGTGTAAGCCCCGCGCGGCGCGTCCAGGTCCCGCGGGATCGTCTGCCCGCCATCGGCCATCAGCACGATCCGCGCAGGCGGCGCACCCTCCGGGCCGCCGACCATCTTGCCGAACGAGTCGATCGCCGACATCGAGGCGTTGATCCCGTCGCCGGTGGCCGTGGCCTCGGACAGCGTCAGGTTGTCGATCGCCTGCTTCACGCTGGTCCGGTCGGTCGTGGGCATCGTCATCACCGTCGCGGTGCCCGCGAACGACACCAAGCCCAGGTTGATGCCGGGGGTGAGCTTGTCCGCGAACTCCTTGGCCGCGATCTTCGCCGCCTCCAAGCGGCTCGGCTCGACGTCCTTGGCCATCATCGACAGCGACACGTCCACGGTCAGCATCACCGTCGCGCGATTGCGCGGAATGCGCTGCTCCGAAGTCGGCCCCGCCAGCGCGATCGTCAGCACCAGCACCGCCACGCCCAGCAACGCGGGCGGCGCGTGCTTGAACCAGCCCTGCCGCTTCGGCGCCACCCGGTCCAACAGCTCCAGGTTGCTGAACCGCAACGTCTCCTTGCGCGCACGCCGCTGCACCCACACGTACCCGGCGACCAGCGCGGCCAGCACCAGCAGCAGCAAGAACCACCAGGGCGAAGCGAAACCCCACAAGCTCATCAGGCCGCTCCCCCGGACCAGCCGCGTTTGCGGGCCATCACGAACCGAACGATGTCAGCGATCCAATCCGACTCCGTCCGCAGCACCAGGTGCGCGCAACCCGCGCGCCGCAGCGCCGCGGCCACCTCCTCGCGATGCGCCGCGGCCGCCGCGGCGAAGTCCTTGCGCAGCACCGGAGTCGTACGCACCTCCCGCTGCTTGCCGGTCTCCGGGTCCGACAGCACCACCGTGCCCACGTCCGGCAACTCGATGTCGCGCGGATCCAGCACCTCGATCGCCAGCAGCGAGTGCCGCGCGCTCAACCCGCGCAGCGCGCGCTGCCAATCGAGGCCACCGACGAAATCCGAGATCACCACGGCGAGCCCGCGCCTGCGCGGCGGCCGCCGCAACGACTCGAGCAACGCGTTCAGATCCCCGCGCGTGCCCGCCTGCGCGCGCGGCGTCTCGGCGACCTTCTTCAGCATCGCCCGCGAATGCGCGAGACCTCCGCGCGCGGGCAGCCGGACGTGCCCGGAACCGTTGTCCAGCACGGTGCCGATCCGGTTGCCACCACCGCTGGTCAGATGGGTGACCGCGGCAAGCGCCGCGATCGCGAGCTCCCGCTTGTCGCAAGCCGCGGAGCCGAAGTCCAAGCTGGCCGAGAGGTCCAGCGCCACCCAGGTCTCCAGCTCGCGGTCGGCCTCGGTCTGGCGGATGTGCGGCTCGGCCATCCGCGCGGTCACCGCCCAGTCCATCCGCCGCACGTCGTCGCCGGGCTGGTAGGTCCGGGCCTCGCCCGGCTCGGTTCCCGGACCGGGCACCAGGCCGAGGTGGTTGCCCTGCCGCAGCCCGTCCAGCCGGCCGCGCACGGTCAACTCCAAAGAGCGCAGCGCAGCCGCCAGCCGCCCGGTGTCCAGCACCGGAGGTGCCCACGCGGGACGGTCTCCGGACGTGGATCCCGTCACCGTCTCCCCCTTCACTGCTGGTTGTTCCCCCTCGGGGGCTGCCGGAAGCCCGCCGCCACCGGAGC
>NZ_JAFRFW010000633.1:0-2337 GCF_017434145.1 Saccharopolyspora sp.
CCGGCGGCTCCGGAAGCCGGACGCGCTGCCGAACCCCAGGTGCCCGGCGTCGTGAGCGGGCCGGGCCAGTCGACCACCGTGCGGCTGGACCCGGTCGGCGGCTCCGAGCAAGCGGCCGAGCAGGCCGCGCCCGTTGAAGAGGCCCCGCCGGATCCGGCTCAGGCGTCGAAGGTCAAGGACCGCAAGAGCACCACCGGCGAGCAGAACCGCTTCGCGGCGGCCGCGGGCGAGGCGTACTCCGACGCGCTGGCGACCGTGAACGCCGCCATGGCGACCTGGCCTTCGCTGCGCCACTCCGACGACTCCGGGGCCAAAGCCGACTACGTCGCGGTGTGCCTGTACCTCGGACTCGGCGACGGCGGGGCGGGCGAACTCAACTCGGCGGTGCGCAGCGGCTCCGCCACCGCGCTCGAAAGCCACCTGCCATGCCTGGTCTCGGGGATGCGGCGGCTGCCGACGCACCGCAGGCCGGTGCTGCGGCAGTGCACCGTGGCGGACTCGGTCGAGGGGCGCTCCGAGCCCGGGTCGCTGCTGGTGGAGCCGGGGTTCCTCAGCGCGAGCATGAACCTCGACGTGACCGTGCCCGGTGCGCACGTCGATGTGCTGATCTGGCCGTCCAAGGCGCGCCGCACCTCGGAGCTGGTGTTGAACCGCCCGGTGGACGAGGTCGTGTTCCTCGCGGGCACCCGGTTCAAGACGCTGGCCGTGCGCGAAACCGAGGAATCCGAGGACGGCATCGACGAGGACGACGGCCCGATGGCCCCGCGGGCCGCGGTGCTGTTCCGCGAACTCGCCCCGGACGAACGTTCCACCGGATCCGAATTGGATGAACGGGACCGGGCCGCGCTGTCCAAACTGGACCGGGCGCTGGCCAGGCGGCAGCGCGCGTCGCTGCGGCAGGTGGAGGACTCCGACGTGGTCGCCCGGCTCACCAGATCGATGGTCGTGGCGCCCGAGGAGCACGCCGTGGACGAGCAGTTGGCCACCGCCGGAACTTCGGCGGGGCAGTCGTGACCGGGCGCGCGCAGCGCACCGCCGTCTGCCTGGCGCTGGCGGGAGGGTTGCTGTCCGCGGTGGCCGTTCCCGCTGTGGCGCAAGGCGACCCGCCGCCGCTGCCGAACTCGGGGCAGAACTGCATCCAGGCGCCGACGGTGACCTACGAGGGCACTCCGTGGGGCCAGCAGCTGCTGGCACCCGAGCGCATCTGGGACATCACCGAGGGCAAGGGCATCAAGGTCGCCGTGGTGGACACCGGTGTGGATGCGCAGACGCCGCAGCTCGCGGGCAAGGTGCTGCCCGGCGCGGACGTGATGGGCGGCTCGGCGAACGGGCCCGCCGCCGACGACTGCTTCGGGCACGGCACGTTCGTCGCCGGGATCATCGGCGCATCGCCCGCCGAAGGCACCGGGTTCACCGGCGTCGCACCCGGCGTGCAGATCGTGCCGATCCGGGTGGCCACCGGCACCGAGGAGCAGACCGGCAGCACCTTCACCCCTGCCGCGCTGGCCCGCGGCATCCGGGCGGCAGTGGATTCCGGCGCCCAGGTGATCAACGTGTCGGCGAGCTCCAACGCGCCGGATCCGCAGTTGGCCGATGCGGTGCGCTACGCCGCCGAGCGGGACGTCTCGCTGATCGCCTCCGCCGCGAACGGTGCGCAGAAGGGCGATCCGGTCACTTATCCCGCGTCCTACCCAGGGGTGATCGCGGTGGGGGCGATCGATTCCGCAGGCAACCATGCGGCGTTCTCCCAGACCGGGCCGTACCTGTCGCTGGTGGCGCCGGGCGTGGACGTGGTCAGCACCGGGCCGCACGGGCCGGGGCACTGGCAGGGCAGTGGCACCAGCTACGCGGCGCCGTTCGTGGCGGGCACCGCCGCGCTGGTGCGCGCGTACCACCCCGAGCTGAACGCCGCGCAGGTCAAGCAGCGGCTGGAGATGACGGCCAGCCATCCGGCGACGGCCCTGCCGGACCCGGCGCTGGGCTGGGGGACGGTGAACCCGACCGCCGCGGTCTCCTCGGTGGTGAACGGGGAAGGCGGCGCCGGGCGGACCGTGGTGCCGCCATCGCCGAAACCCGCTTCGGCGCGGCTGGAAGACGATCTGGGGCCGCGGCTGGCGCTGCTCGGTGGCGGCGCTGCCGTGGTGGTGATCCTGGCGCTGGTGCTCGTCTTCCGGCTCGGCGCGGCGGGCAACCGGCGCGGCTGGAGTCCGGCGCGGGTGGTGCGGGTGCGCCCGGACCGTTCCGGAATCGAACCGGACACCGAGCAGCAGCCGGTCTCCACCCCCAGCGGCTGACCGCCCCGCCCGCTCCATTCGGATCGACCGAGTGAGCGGACCG
>NZ_JAFRFW010000071.1:0-7945 GCF_017434145.1 Saccharopolyspora sp.
CGCCCGGACGGCGTGCACCTGTCCGGCGCGCAGGCGGGCCGGGTCGCGAAGCAGGCCGGGGTGCGCAAGCTGCTGCTGACCCACCTGCAGCCGTGGACCGACGCGGGGGAGATCCTGCGGGAAGCGACCGCGGAGTTCGACGGTCCGGTCGAGGTGGTCGAGGCCGCCCGCAGCTACCAGGTGTGAGCGCGTCCCGGCCGGCTCGTAGCCGTGCAACCGCTCGCCCGGGCGACCGTCGACACGAGCAGCACCTGCGCGGGATGAGTCCTTGGAGGAACTAATGACGATCACGGCGGTCTGGCCGATCGCGTCGAAGACCGACGCGAACGCCGGTGACGGGCTCACCATCACCGAGCCCGGCGAGGTCGACGAGCTGATCCGCCGGCTGTCCGAGCCGAACGCGGGCCCGGCCTCGATCTGGCACGAGCACCGCGAACTGGCCGACGAGAGCACCGGGATGCTCGACCACGACGTCATCGCGGCGGTGGATGGCGGCTACGGCTACCTGAGCCACTTCGACGTCGATCACGACTTCGCGGTGCTCGAGGGCGACCCGGAATCCCCTGGCTTGACCAGCGAGGACATCGAGTTCCCCGCGGGCAGCGGAGTCGCGGTGGGCGTGCTGGCCGCGACGCTGAAGGACTTCCTGGAGACCGCGTCGCGGCCGAAGGTCGTGGACTGGCGCACCGTCGACTGGTAGGGGCGTGACCACCGGCCGCGCGTGTCCTCTTAGGGTGGGGATCGTGGCTAGAGCGGACGGGCGGAGCGACGACGCGCTCCGAGAGGTGCAGATCACCCGCGGCTACCAGATTTGGCCCGCCGGGTCTGTGCTGGTGGAGTTCGGGCGGACCCGCGTGCTGTGCGCGGCGAGCGTGCAGGAGGGCGTGCCGCGCTGGCGCAGCGGTTCCGGCCTGGGGTGGGTGACCGCGGAATACGCGATGTTGCCGTCCGCGACGAACACCCGTGGCCAGCGCGAGTCGGTGAAGGGCCGCATCGGCGGCCGCACGCACGAGATCAGCCGCCTGGTCGGGCGCTCGCTGCGCGCCTGCATCGACATGGCCGCGCTGGGCGAGAACACGATCGCGCTGGACTGCGACGTGATCCAGGCCGACGGCGGCACTCGCACGGCCGCGATCACCGGCGCTTACGTGGCGCTGGCGGACGCGATCACCTGGCTGAGCTCGGCGCGCAGGCTCTCCGACCCGAAGCCGCTGTCGTGCTCGATCGCGGCGGTCAGCGTCGGCGTGGTGGACGGCCGGGTGCGGCTGGACCTGCCGTACGAGGAGGACTCGCGCGCCGAGGTGGACATGAACGTGGTCGCCACCGACCACGGCACCCTGGTCGAGGTGCAGGGCACCGGTGAGGGCGCCACGTTCACCCGGTCCACGATGGACACGATGATCGACTACGCGCTGCACGGCTGCGGCGAGCTGGCCCGCAAGCAGGCCGAGGCGCTGGCCGCGCCGTACCCCGGCGAACTGCCCGGGAGCTCCCGGTGAGCCGCGTCCTGCTGGCCACCCGCAATGCGAAGAAGCTGGTGGAGCTGCGGCGGATCCTGGAAGCCGCCGGTGTCACCGGCATCGAGGTCGTCGGCCTGGACGCGGTTCCGGAGTTCCCGGAAGCCCCCGAGACGGGCGCGACCTTCGAGGCGAACGCGCTCGCGAAGGCAGCGGACGCGGCCCGCGCCACCGGCCTGCCCGCGGTGGCCGACGACTCCGGCCTGGAAGTGGATGCGCTGAACCGGATGCCCGGCGTGCTCTCCGCCCGCTGGTCCGGCGGGCACGGCGACGACCAGGCCAACCTGGACCTGCTGCTCGGCCAGAT
The DNA here is from genome assembly GCF_017434145.1 of Saccharopolyspora sp. Lineage (NCBI taxonomy): Bacteria > Bacillati > Actinomycetota > Actinomycetes > Pseudonocardiales > Pseudonocardiaceae > Saccharopolyspora > Saccharopolyspora sp. The sequence goes on from NZ_JAFRFW010000071.1 coordinate 1,825, forward strand.
CCACGACGTGCCGGACGAGCGCCGCGGTGCCGCTTTCGTGTCCGCCTGCGCGCTGGTGCGGGCGGACGGCACCGAGACCGTCGTGCGCGGCGAGTGGCCCGGCACGATCATCCGCCAGGAGCGCGGCACGAACGGCTTCGGCTACGACCCGATCTTCGTGCCGGAAGGCGAGACCCGAACCTCCGCCGAGCTTTCCGCGGAGGAGAAGGACGCGGATTCGCATCGCGGGCGCGCCCTGCAAAAGCTGGTGCCGCACCTGCGGGAGATCGCCGGCCAGATCGGGTAGCTGCAGCGGAGGCTGCCGGGGCGTGTGCTGGGGGCCCGCCGGCTCTCCGACCAGAGCCGTCGTCCGGTTCCGAAACCGGCGCAGGCCGCTTGCAGATCCCCGCGCGAGCTGCGGTGCAAACCCGTTCTGTTCACATGCGGTCACGCGCGTCGCGCACGCGCTCTGACATCCATTCGATCCCCGCCGGACCCTGTCCGGTGGCGTGCAGATCGATCGGGCTTCCGGCGGCTTTCGCGGCTTTTGCGATCTCTTGCATCGCTTCCCAGGGACGCCAGCCGAAGGATTTGGTTTTGCAGGTCCGTCCGCCTCGCGAGGTTTCGATCCGCACCTGCCCGGGGTGCAGTCGTCGCAGCAGGAACCTCACGAACTTCAACAAGGGGAATTCGTTCGGTGAATGGTCGTAGGTGTCCGTGCGGACGCGGGTCGAGCGGAAACGTGCGCGCGACCGGTGCCGTGCGATGCGCAATTCGGTTATATCGCCCAGCGGCAACACCCGGGTCCGGAACAACGTCCGCACTACCAGGTCGGTCGAGGTCAAGGTGACCCGTCGCCGGAACGCCGCCGCGATGCAGCAGGCGGGGATCGCCGCCAGGACGACGTCCGCAACGACCCAAAAGCCGGTTCCCTTGGGGCGGTGGACCGCAGCACCGAGAGTGAGCCAGCAGGAGAAAAGCAGGAACAAGAACACGAAAACGGCGGCGAGCAACGGAACGAACCGGCCCTTTTTCCACACGCGGTCCACCTGTCCGGCGGACTGAAATGCTGAAGGCGGTGGCAGCCCCCGGTCCGTGCTCTGGGCAGGTGATGTGCAAACCTCTTGCGGCCGGTGGTGCTCGTCCATGTCGCGGACGTTAGCAGATCTTGCCTGCAAACCGAGTGGTTCGGTAGTTCAATTCGAATTCCGGTGGGCGAGCTCCTCAGTGGTGCTTCGTCGTCTTGGACCCGCCGGTGTGGTGGCCGTTGAAGTACAGGACCGCCAGGGCCGCCACGACGATCACCGCGAGCAGGATCGCGAGCGTGACCTTCACCTTGCTCCACGGGCGTTCGCCCTGGACCTCGCCGGTCCGGCCATTGACCAGAAGCTGCCAGCTGCGGCCCGCGTACATGTACGTCGCGACCCAGACCGGCAGCAACATCAGCTTGAAGGTGATGTTGCTGAAGTCGGTGTCGACCCGCTCGACCCGCTGCTCGTCACCACCGATGTCCCGTCGGCACTCCTCGTGGATCTCCCGCGACATCCGCGACTTGGCCTCGTCGAGGCCGCTCTCGGGTTCCACGTCGTACCGCAGCGCGTGGTAACCGGCGAGGTACTGGGGCTGGTAGGGCCCGGCCTCGGGCAGTGGCCACGGGCCCAGTGCGTCCACCCGGTTGACCGGTAGCACGGTGCTGGCCGGCACGAGGACGTCGTCGAACCCGCTGGAGACCTCACCCCGCACGTGGTGCCAGCGCGTCCGGCGGACCCGTTTCGTCCGCCCTTCGCCGTCGTTCTCCGTCACCCAGTAATGCCGCCCTTGCTGACCGCTGTAGGCCGAGAACGCCTCCGCGTCGAACGTCCAATGTGGCACATAGGTGCCCTTGGTCGACTCCGCCGCGGCCACCTTCTTGAACGCCGACGGCGCGAACCACCGCGACGACACCCACTTGCCCAGCGCCTCCCGGATGCCGTTGTGGTCGACCTCGAACGGCAGCACGCCCTCCGGGATGATCTGACCGGTCGCGGCCGCGTCCATCACCAGCGGTGAGCCGCAGAACTGGCACAACCCCGCGGTTTCGGTCGTCTCCGTGCTCGCCGCGCAGCGCTGGCAGACCAATGTGTACGGCGCGAGCTGCCCGACCGGCTTGCGGGCCAGCACGTCCAGGTCCTCGATCGCGATCTCCCGGACCTGCCTGCTGCTGGCCGTGATCTCCTGACGGAAACCGCAGTACGGGCACTGCAGCACGTTCGTGCCGGGCGCGAACTCCACGCGGGCGCCGCAGCCGCCACAGGGATAGGTGGCGGCTGACGCGGTTCGCCCGTCGCCGTACGGATCTGACATCAGGTTTTCCTTCGGAAGTAGCGGAAATCAGGTCCAGTCGGTGCCTTCCGGCGCAGGTGTCCCGGCACAACCGGATCAGTTCCCGGGTTGCGGGGCCCCGCGCTCAGGTCCGGAAGGGACTCAGGACTGCGGCGGCAATGGCGGCGGCGCCTGGCCGAACAGGGGACTCAGCTCCGGCACTTGGCCTGCGGGTGCCCATTGCGACATGCCTTGTTTCCACGCAAGGGTTTCCGCGGTGAGGGCGCTGTTGGAAACCTGCTGGGCGAGGGCGGCGAAGTCGAACGGCCCGAGCTGCTGACCGTTCACACCGAGGTACCACTGGTCCTGCTGCGGCAGCGGCGGAGGTCCGGCCTGCGGCGGCTGCTGCGCGGGAGCGGGAGGTTGTTGCCCGTACTGCGGGGGCTGTCCGGCGGGCTGATGCGGCGCCTGCAGGCCGTTCTGCACCGGTTGCTGCTGGTACGCGGCTGCCGCGGTCTGCTGCCCGAACGCCACGCCCATGCCGATGCCCATCCCCTCGCCGGCGCCGCCCTGGTTGGACGCGGCCTGCTCGATGGCGTTGGCGGCCTGGAACTGCGTGTACTGGTTGAGATCGCCCGCGATGCCCATCCGGGTGCGTTTGTCGATCATCTCCTCGACCTCGGGCGGCACCGAGATGTTCTCGATGACGAACCGCGAGATCTCCACGCCCAGCGTGCGAAGCTCCAGGTTCAGCGCGGTGGCGATCCGGTCGCCGAGCTGGGACTGCTGGGTGACCAGGTCGAGCATCGGCACACCGGAGGACGCCAGCGCCGGTCCGAGCTTTCCGACGATCATCTGGCGGAGGTGTTCGGACACCTCGTCGGTGCGGAACGCCGGGTCCGTGCCGACGAGTTCGCGCAGCAGCGCGACGGGCTCGATCACCCGGAGCGCGTATCCGCCGAACGCGCGCAGCCGGACCATGCCGAACTCCGGATCGCGCACGACGACCGGGTTCTGCGTACCCCACTTCAGGTCGGAGAACTGCCGGGTGTTGACGAAGTACACCTCGGCCTTGAACGGCGAGTTGAAGCCGTACTTCCAGCCCTTGAGCGTGGACAGGACGGGCATGTTCTGCGTCTGCAGCGTGTACATGCCGGGCGGGAAGGGGTCTGCGACCTGGCCCTCGTTGACGAAGACGGCAGCCTGGGATTCACGTACGGTGAGCTTGGCGCCCATCTTGATCTCGTTGTCGTGGCGGGGGAATCGCCAGACGATGGTGTCCCTGCTGTCGTCGGTCCATTCGATGGTGTCGATGAACTCGCCGCGGACCTTGTCGAATAAACCCACCGAAACCCCTGCAAACTTGCCGCCGCTACGTCGGCGCGACCGTAGCAAAGCGATCACCAGGGCAACCGCGGTCGCTCCGGTGGAATTCGGCGATCAGCACCCCCGGCGTCCGGTTTCAGCCCGCCCGACCGGTTCCGGATCCCGCCGTCCGGGAGACTGCTCTTCCGCTCGGCGAGGGACGTTCGGGGTGTGACGGCGATCGCCCCGGTGGGGTGTACCGCCATCCGGGCGGTTAGGTTCCGCGAGTGTTCACCGAATGGTTCGAGCTGGTTGTGCTGGTCGTCGTCGGATTCCTCTCCGGCGCGATCAACGCGGTGGCCGGTGGGGGCTCGCTGCTGGTGTTCCCCGCGCTGCTGGCGACCGGGATGCCGCCGCTGATCGCGAACGTGACGAACTCCGTCGCGCAAGGGCCGGGATTCGTCGGTGCCGCGGTCAGCCAGCGCGCTGATCTGGGCGGAGCGCGGCGGCGCTTGGTGCTCACCTCGGTCGCGGCCGCGATCGGGTCGGTGATCGGCTGCGTGCTGCTGCTGATCCTGCCCGGTGCGGTCTTCGACGCCGTGGTCCCGGCGCTGATCGCGCTGTCGGCGGTGCTGATGGCGTTCCAGAACACGATCCGCCGCTGGCTCGGGCAACCGGCCGAAGGCGGGCCGGACCGCACCTGGGGGCTCACGATCGGGATCTTCCTGGCCTCGATCTACGGCGGCTACTTCGGCGGCGCGCGCAGCGTCATCTTCATCGCCGTGCTGGTGCTCGCGGTGAACGACTCGATGCGGCGGCTCAACGCGTTGAAGAGCTGGCTCGGGCTGATCGGCAGCGCGGTGACCTTCGCGGTGTACGCGCTGATCGCGCCGGTCGACTGGATCGCGGTGCTCACGCTGGTGCCCACCACGGTCCTCGGCGGTTTCGCGGGCGGCAAGATCGCCCAGCGGCTGCCCGCGACCCTGCTGCGCTACGTCGTAGTGGTCATCGCCGCAGGCGTAGCCGTCTACATGGTCCTGGACTAGCCCGCCCGACACGCCCGCGCACCCGCCGATCCCCTGGAGTGCACGACCTGTTCGCCCGAATCAGTCGGACCAACAGGCCGTTCACCCGGAAATGCGGGGAGTCAGACGCCGAGGTCCTTGCGGAGGCGGTCGACGTGGCCGGTGGCCTTGACGTTGTAGAGCGCCTTGGCGATCTTGCCGTCGGGGTCCACCACGAACGTCGAGCGGATCACGCCCTGCACGACCTTGCCGTAGTTGTTCTTCTCCCCGAACGCGCCCCACTCGGCCATCACCGATTTGTCCACATCGGACAGCAGCGGGAACGTGAGCCCTTCGGCGTCCCGGAACTTCGCCAGCTTCTCCGGCTTGTCCGGGGAGATCCCGACCACGTCGAAACCGGCGTCGCTCAGCGGCGCCAGGCTGTCCCGGAAGTCGCAGGCCTCCTTGGTGCACCCCGGCGTGCTCGCCGCCGGGTAGAAGTAGACCACCAGGGACCGGCCGCGGTAGTCGGCCAGCGCCACGGTCTTGCCGTCGGCGTCGGGCAGGGAGAACTCCGGCGCGGTGTCACCCGCCTCAAGTCGCTGCTGTTCACTCATGCCCTCGACGCTAGTGCACCGGCGCACGCCGCCCGCGGGCACGTCAGCGCAGTCGCGCCCCGACATCTTCGGGCGCGGTGGGGCCGACGGTGCTCACCGCCACCTTCGGCTCGTCCCGTTCACTGGATGCGATGAACCCACCGACGAAAAGTCCGGCCACGGCCGAGATCGTGACGGACAGCGCGCAAACGGTGTAGAGGCGCAGGTTCACCGCGTCTTCCTTCCGGGAGCAGGGGCACGTCGACGAAGAAGTGATCGCCGGTGGCCGCGCGGACGTTACCGCCGCGTGCTGGGGCCCGCCCGGCCGAGCAGTGTTGCGGGGCCGGTGCGCTGCGCGTACACGGAGTGGCGGAACGTGTCGTAGCCCAGTCAGCGGGAGCAGCTATGCCGACCGTCGCAGACCAGTTCGTCGAAGTCCTCGTGCAAGCCGGGGTGCAGCGGATCTACGGGATCGTGGGCGACAGCCTCAACCCGGTCGTGGACGCGGTGCGGCGCACCGAAGGCATCGAGTGGGTGCACGTCCGGCACGAGGAGACCGCCGCGTTCGCCGCCGGAGCGGAAGCCCAGGTCACCGGGCGCCTGGCGGTGTGCGCGGGCAGTTGCGGGCCGGGCAACCTGCACCTGATCAACGGGCTCTACGACGCGCACCGCAGCGGCGCGCCGGTGCTGGCGCTGGCCTCGCACATCCCGTCCGAGCAGATCGGCACCGGCTTCTTCCAGGAAACCCACCCGGAGTTCCTGTTCAACGAGTGCAGCCACTTCTGCGAGCTGCTGTCCCAGCCGGAGCAGATGCCGCGGCTGCTGCGCAGCGCGATGCAGACCGCGGCCGGCCGCCGCGGGGTGTCAGTGCTGGTGGTGCCCGGCGACGTCGCGCACAAGTCCGCCGCCCGGCCGACCGGGTCCGGGGTGGTGCAC
>NZ_JAFRFW010000634.1:0-5621 GCF_017434145.1 Saccharopolyspora sp.
CCCGTGCCCGAGGACGGCCTCCCGCCCGCCGCGACGCCCAGCCCCGACACGGCGCCGCGCGACCGGAGGCCGGCGGGGGCACGCCACTCCTCCCCGGCGCGCCCCCGCACTCGTCTCCCAACGAACGATCTCCCGAGCGAACGGACCGTTCGTCCGAATAGATTGGGCGAACAGGCCGTTCACTCACAACGAAACCGTGCGAAGCGGAGCGGAGATCCCGAGTGAAGGACTCCATCGACCGTTCTATCGGGGCGAATAGGTCCCTCACTCCGAACGGAACTGCGCTGGTCGGGCGGCGTGTGGGCGTGTCGGGCGGGAAATTCCGCGGGAGGAGCGGACGCGCTCAGGTGCGGACGTGGGTGCTGGTCCAGGCGACGGTGGCGAACAGCGCGGCGGCGATCGCGAAGATCAGCGTCGAGGTGGTCAGGCCGATGTGGGTGGTGAGGATCCCGAGGACCACGCTCGGTACCGCCGAGGACAGGTACGCCACCACGTAGATCATCGACGCGGTGCCCGCACGGCTGTCCGGATCGGCCAGCGCCGTCATCAGCCGGAAGCCGCCCACGAACATCAGTCCCCAGCCGATCCCGAGCACCACGGCTCCGCCGAAGAACATCGCGGCGCTGCCGACGAGCACCGACGCCGCGACCCCGGCGAGCCCGACGATCAGCAGCGGAGCCGCGACGCGGACCGAACGCCGCCCGCTCCATCCGGAAAGCAGCAGCTGCGCGATCGCGCCGACGCCGGTCACCGCGCCCACCGCGAGACCGCCGATCAGGTAAGAGCCTCCGCCGACCAGGCCCTTGGCGACCGACGGCCCGAGGGACATGAACATCCCGCCGACCGACCAGGTCGCCAGCATCGTCGTCGCGAGCAGCGCGAAGACCTTCCCGCGGCCCGCGGGCACGGTGGGTCGTTGTGGTCGCAACGAGTCGCGCAGCGACCCGCTCACCAGCACCGGCTCGGGCATCGCCCAGAGCACCGCCAGCGAGACCGCGAACCCGGCGATCAGCAGCAGGTAGCTCAACGTCGTGGGCATCGGTGCGAACTGCACCAGCAACCCGGCCGCGGCCGAACCGACCGCCATGCCCGCTCCGGCGGCGACCGCGTTGATCGTCGCTCCGCGACCCGTCCCCGCGGGCTGGAAATCCAGCAGCGAACCGCTGATCGCGCTGGTCGCCGCGCCGGTGGCGATCCCTTGCAGCACGCGGCCCAGGAACAGCCAGCCCACGCCGGGCGCGAACGCCAGCACCACCATCGACACGATCTCCAGTGCCACCGAGGCCAGCAGCACCGGACGCCTGCCGATCCGGTCCGACAAACCGCCCAGCAGCACCAGCGCCGCGAGGATGCCGACCATGTACACGGCGAAGACCTCGGTGAGCACCGTCGCCGAGAATCCCCAGCGCTGCTGGTAGATCGCATACATCGGGGAAGGCGCGGTGGAGGCCATCAGGAACAGCGCCAGCAGCCCGCCCACGGACCAGAACGCCTGTCGCCGGGTCAGCGTCCGCCGCGGAGTCAGTGCGGCGGCGGGACGGTCGGGCGCGAGCTGCGGAGCGGACATGATCCTCCTCCTTGCGGAACGGATGACTCCGCTCCGCCGCAACCCGCCCGCGGAACGGATGATTCCGCTCCGGCGTAGAGTGTGGTCGTGACCACAGCGCAGCGGCCGATCAGCTATGCCGACCGGGTCATCACCGCGGCCCGGGAAGTGTTCGCCGAACAGGGCTTCAACGCCCCGATCTCGGAAGTGGCCGCCCGCGCGGGCGTCGGCGTGGCCAGCATCTACCGGCGCTACCCGAGCAAGACGCAGCTCGCCGAGGAAGTGCGGATCAGCTGCCTGCAGCGGATCGCGACCGAAGCCGCCGAGGCCCGTGCCGCGGAAGCCGATCCGTGGCGTGCGTTCACCCGATTCCTGTTCCGCTGCTTGGCGGAGGACAGCGGAGTCGGCACCGTGCTGCCGCCGGACGACCAGCCGCACTCGCCGGAGTACCGGCAGGCGCGCCAGGAGATGTCCGAGGCCGTCGAGGCCCTGGTCCGCGCCGCGCACGAAGCAGGCGAACTGCGCGGCGACTTCGTGGCGGCCGACGTGGTGCTGCTGTTCAAACACCTCAACCCGGCGTTGCCGACCGATGAGCCGCGGCGTGCCGAACTCCGCTCGCGCTACCTGGCGCTGGTGATCGAGGGCCTGCGGGCTTCCGGAGCGCGTGCCGCGCTTCCGGGCGCCGAGCCGGACTGGAGCGAGGTGCACGCGATGCGGGAGCCCGACGACCTCGCCTGACCCGGCTGCCGCGAGCGGGTCGTGCACCGCCCCCGGCCACCGCCCGGACGGCTCAGCGCGCACGCCCGTGCGTGTCCGATTGATCACTCCGAGGGTCGTCCGCCCAGCGCACATGGCACGGATGGCGCAATTCGCGACGCAGGGCCCCGGCGATCTTCGCGGTGGCGGACCTCGGGACTACCCTGCCCGTGTGGGTATCCCTGCCTGGGTCTGGTTCCTGATCGCCGTCGTAGCCGTCGCGGCCGGTGTCGCGCTGCTGATCGCCGACCGCGCGCGCCGCGCCCCGACCAACCGCGAACGCCGCCGCTGGGCCGCGCTGCGCGGCTGGCAGTTCGCCGAAGCCGACCAAGTGCTGCCGAGCAGGTGGGAGCGCGGCGCGCTCGCCCAGCACCACGGCGGCAGCGCCACCGACGTGGTCGCCGGGTCGACGTTCACCGCGGACGGTCGCAGGCAGGTCTACGTCCTCGACCTCACCGTCGGCGGCAGGGTCGCCACCGTGCTCGCCGGGGTGCGGTGCCGCCGGAAGGTCAGCACCACCATCGAGCTGTGGCAGCCGGACGTGCCGGTGCCGCAGGACTCCGGACTGGACCTGCTCGGCCCGGTCGGGTCCCGCTACGCCTTCGTCACCGAGGTCGCCGCGGCCCGCCCGCTGGTCACCCCGGCCATGGTCGAGGCGGCCGAAGAGGTCGGCGGCGACGTCACCGTCGTGTGGCTGGAGCAGGACTGGGTGCTGGCCGCCATCGAACCGGACGCCGCCGACCCGGCCCGGCTGGAACGCCTGCTGCGTTCGCTGGGTGAGCTCGCGGACTTGATCGACCCGTTCGAGACGGATCCGAACGAGCAGGAGCACGCCGCGGACGAGCAGCGGGCCGACGAGGACGTTCTCGACGTCGACAACGGCACCGACCTTCTCGACGTCGACAACGGCACGGAAGTTCTCGACGTCGAGGACGACACCGAAGCGTCCGACGATGAACCGACCGAGCGCACCGGCCGCACCGGCGCGACCTCCCCGGCCGACACGAACGACACCGTGAAGATGCAGCGGGAGCACTCGGAAAACCAGTCCTGAAACCGGTCCGTTCGACCGAACCGGTTACGGTGCCACCCATGCCTACCGCACTCGTGACCGGCCCGACCTCCGGGATCGGCAACGCCTTCGCCCGGCGGCTGGCCGCAGAGGGCCACGACCTGGTGCTGGTCGCCAGGGACGCCGCGCGGCTGGAGGAACTGGCCGCAAGCCTGCGCGAACGGCACGGCGTCGAGGTGGAAGTGCTCGCCGCCGACCTCGCCGACGCCGAGCAGCTCGCCGAGGTGGAGCGGCGCGTCGCCGACGAGCGCCGTCCGGTGGACCTGCTGGTCAACAACGCCGGGTTCGGCACCTCCGGTGCGTTCTGGAACACCGAGTCGGAAACGCTGCGCAAGCAGCTCGACCTCAACGTCGCGGCAGTCCTGCGGCTCACCCACGCGGCCGTGCCGGGGATGCGGGCGCGCGGCGGTGGGGACGTGATCAACGTTTCCAGCGTCGCCGGGTTCTTCTCGGTGTCCGGTTCCACCTACTCGGCCACGAAGTCCTGGGTGACGACCTTCTCCGCCGGGCTCGCCGGTTCGCTGACCGGCTCCGGAGTGCGGGTGCTGGCGCTGTGCGCCGGGTTCACCCGGACCGAGTTCCACCAGCGGGCCGGGCTGGACATGGGGCGGTTGCCGAAGCTGTTCTGGCTGCGCGCCGACGACGTGGTGCACGAGGGCTTGGCCGACCTGCGGCGCGGGAAGTCGGTGTCGATCCCCGGCGCGCAGTACAAGGCCCTGGTGACGGTCGGCAAGCTCATCCCGTTCGGCTTGCAGCGCGCGATCGTCACCCGCACCGTTCCCGGCCGCACCTGAACCCTGCCGCACTTGAACCCTGCCGCACTTGAACCCTGCCGCACTTGAACCCGGCAGCCCGGGCGGGTGCGTCGCGGTGCGTATGCTGGCCGTTCGTGAACCAGCTCGACCAGCGGCAGCGCACCGAACTCGCCCGGCTCGTCACCGATCTCGCCGTGGTGCACGGCAAGGTCACGTTGTCCTCCGGCAAGGAGGCCGACTACTACGTCGACTTGCGCCGGGCCACGCTGCACCACGCCGCTGCTCCGCTGATCGGCTCGCTGCTGCGGGAGCTCACCGCGGACTGGGACTACACCGCCGTCGGCGGCCTGACGCTGGGCGCGGACCCGGTCGCCGCCGCGATGCTGCACGCCGGGGGCGACCCGCTGGACGCCTTCGTCGTCCGCAAGGACGCCAAGTCGCACGGCATGCAGCGGCGCATCGAAGGCCCGGACGTCGCAGGCAAGCGGGTGCTGGCGGTGGAGGACACCTCTACGACCGGCGGCAGCGTGCTCACCGCTGTCGATGCGCTGCGCGAACAGGGCGCCGAGGTCGCCGGGGTGGCGACCGTGGTGGACCGCGCCACCGGGGCGAAAGAAGCCATCGAAGCGGCGGGAGTGCCCTACCGCTCGCTGCTGGGCCTGGCCGATCTCGGGCTGGCCTGACGAGGAGCCGACCGGACAGTGCAGGACCAGGACCAGGTAGGCCCCACCGAGTGGGGTACCAGCGTCGGCGTCGGACCGTGGGAAGGTCCGTGGCCGCAGGACGACCGCTACGACCCGGAGCTGCTGGAAGGCGGCGACCGCCGCAACGTCGTCGACCACTACCGCTACTGGCGCCGCGAGGCCGTCGTCGCCGATCTCGACACCCGCAGGCACGACTTCCACGTGGCCATCGAGAACTTCCAGCACGACCACAACATCGGACCCGTCGTGCGCACCGCAAACGCGTTCGCGGCCCGCGCGGTGCACATCGTGGGCCGCCGCCGCTGGAACCGGCGCGGCGCGATGGTCACCGACCGGTACCAGCACATCCACCACCACCCGGACCTGGCGGCGCTGCGCGAGTTCGCCTCCCGCGAGCAGCTGTCGGTGGTCGCCGTGGACAACACGCCCGGCGCCACCCCGATCGAGCGCACCCCGCTGCCGCGGCGCTGCCTGCTGCTGTTCGGTCAGGAAGGGCCGGGGCTGCGCGAGGACTCCCGCGGGACCGCGGACGTCGTCGTGTCCATCGCCCAGTTCGGTTCCACCCGCTCGATCAACGCGGGCGTCGCGGCCGGGATCGCGATGCACACCTGGGTCGCGCAACACGCGAACCCGGACCGAGCCTGGTAACGAGGCCTGGTCCGCAACGGATTTGCGTGGCGGTGCCGGTAGCGGAACCTCAGCGGCTTCCTCGCTGTGGGATCGATTTCTGACGTAGCTCCCTACGCGGCGAAATCGCTGTCCTCGCGAGGAAGCCGCTGAGAACCCGC
>NZ_JAFRFW010000635.1:0-2613 GCF_017434145.1 Saccharopolyspora sp.
GACGTGCGCCCCTCGGCCGAAGCCGGGCTGCACGCGCGCATCGCGGCGCGTTCCGGCGCGGGCGCGGTGGTGCACGTGCACGTGCTGGCGCCGGTGCTGGCGGCCGAGCGCTGGCCGGACGGGGTGGTGCTGCGGGACCTGGAGATGCTCAAAGGACTCGGCCGCGCCGCCCACGACGACGAAATGCGGGTGCCGGTGGTGCCCAACAGCCAGGACATGGGCGTATTGGGCGCGGCGTTCGAGGCCGGTTTCGACGCGGCGACCCCGGCGTTGATCGTGGCCCGCCACGGGCTGTACGTGTGGGGCGGCGACCTCGCCGAGGCGCGGCACCGCACCGAATGCCTGGAATGGCTGGTCTCGTTCGCGCTGGCCGCGGATCGTTGAGCGGCGACGACGCCGAGCAGACCGGACCGATCGAAGGGAGAGCCGCGATGACGTTGCTGACCGTCTGGAACGACACCGACCCGCAGCAGGAGACCTTGCGCACCGAGGACGCCGGTGAGATCGCCGACGTGCTCAAGCAGCTCGGCGTGCGGTTCAACCGCTGGCAGCTGCAGGACCTGCCGGAACTGCCGTCCTCCGAACAGGTCCTGGACGCCTACCGCGCCGAGGTGGACCGGGTCATCGACGCGGAGGGCTACATCAAGGTCGACGCGATCTCGATGAAACCCGAAGACACCCAGGAATGGCGGGACAAGGCCCGCGCCGCGCGGGAGAAGTTCCTGTCCGAGCACACCCACGACGATGACGAGGACCGGTTCTTCGCCCGCGGAGCAGGGGTTTTCTACCTGCACGTGGAGGGCAAGGTCTACGCGGTGCTGTGCGAGGCGGGCGACCTGCTCAGCGTGCCCGCGTACACCACGCACTGGTTCGACATGGGCACCAGCCCGGACTCCGTCTCGATCCGGTTCTTCCACGACGACGACGGCTGGATCGGCGAATTCCTCAACACCGACACCGCCGAGAAGTTCCCCAGCTTCGACGAGCTGATGGCCTCCCGCGGCTGAGGCTCCGAGCCCGCCGGGCGGCCGCACCCGGAGCGTTGGGCAGTAGGTCTTGTTCCTCGGTGCAGCGGGGGGCGTAGCCGATGATCGGTTCACTCATGGCGCGAACGTACGCGCGGGTGTCCCTACTGGATGAGCTCTGCGTAGTGCTGTTGCAGGGCCTGCTGTTCGTCGGGTGATCGGGTCGGAATTCGCTCACCCAGCTGCGCTTGGACGAGGTCGAGCAGCTGGTGCCAACCGGCGGCGTTCCGCGAGAGGATGGTGATCGGACCGTCTCCGGGAGCGACGCTGCTCATCGCAGCGCGCACGTCGTTCGTACTCAGCACGTGGGTCAACGCCAGCAAGCAGCCGTCCTCGGGCGTTCGGCCGAGTTGCCAGGTGACGGTCGCACCGGGGTTGACGTATTCGAAGAAGGTGTGCTCGAAAAGTCGTAGCGGCTCCAGGCGGAGAACTCGGTCGGCGACTCGAACATCATCTCCGTGATGGGTGACGTACTGCCCGCCCTGCCGCAGCTCGATCTCGGGTCGCGTGCCCATCCACTGTTGAATCGCGGCGGGATCGGTGATCGTGTGCCACACCGCCTCGATCGGCTGGTTGACGTGGCGTTCGTAGTGGAACGTGACGTGCTCGTCGGTGCGGTCGACCGTGCCGTCGGTCATGGGTTCTCCCGAGGTTCCAAATGTGCCTGCAGGTCCGTGTCCAGAATCGGCGGCAGCCGACATCCTGCTGCGCGAGGTCAGGTGGAAGGTTGCGTCAGCGCCTCGTCGTCCTCCTGGCCCTCGCGCAGCAACAATTCGATCGTGGCTTGGCACGCCTCCCCGATGATGTCGTGGCCGTTCGGCCACACCTCGACGTGCCAGCCGGGATCGTCGCTGACCCGGTCGTACATCCCGGCCAGCGGACTGTCGGGCCAGCCGGACATCCAGACGAATACCTTGCGGCGAATCGGGTCCAGACCTTGGGTCAGCCGCAGCGGTTGGAGGAAGCAGGCGAAGGGATGTGCGGTGGCTCGCGGGTCGAGCCCGGGCGGAGGTTCGGTCAGCACGCCGTCGCGCGTGCTTGCGACGAACCTCTGCCGCTCGGACTCGCTGGTCAGTTCCCACAGCGATTCGCCGTCCCGAGGTATTTGGGCGTCGAGGAACACCAGGCTGGCGATGCGCTCGGCAGCGCGATCGGCAACCGCTGTCGCGACCATCCCGCCGTAGCTGTGGGCGCAGAGCACGACGTCATCGAGGTCCTCGTAGTCCAGCACGTTGAGCACGTCCTGAATGTGTGTCTCGAGGTTCGTCGAGGACACCAGGTGGTGGCGCTCGCCGACGCCGGTCAACGTCACCGCGACTGCCTCGTGGCCGTGGGCTCGCAAGGCGTCAACGACCGGCTGGAACCACCATCCTCCGTGGTAGCCACCCGGGATGATCACGTAGTTGGACATACCCGCACCGTAGCTGCGGGTGCCGACACGCGGCGGGGCTTCTGCCGAAGGCGCCCCGGCCAGGCGCTCAGGCGGCTTGGTTCTCGATGATGTCGGCGCCTGCGATGGGGCCGCCCGCGCCGCGCACGTGTTCGCGCATCTCGGCGAGGTTGTCGCGGACCTGCTCGTCGGCGGCGA
>NZ_JAFRFW010000636.1:0-5881 GCF_017434145.1 Saccharopolyspora sp.
CTCACCGAACTGCTGGAGCAAGCCGCCGGGTTGGAATCCTTGCGGGTGGGCCAGCGAGCCATGCCCGCCGACGGGCTCACCGTCGCCGGATTCCTCGGCGGCAGCGGACGGATCTACGCGATGGCCACCCACAGCGGCATCACGCTCGGGCCACTGCTCGGCAAGCTCGCGGCACGAGAGATCACCACCGGCGACCCAGCGGAGGCGCTGGCGCCGTTCCGGCCGGACCGCCTGATCGGTAGGTCCGGCCTACCGCCGCTGACACCGGCCCGCTTCGCCGGCCAGCAGTGAGCCCCGGTGAAACGTTCGGCGGTGAAGGCAAGCAGGGCGGTCACGCGGTCCGCTCCGGGTGCGGAACGCCTCGGAACCGCACCGCGCGGCCGACCTGCTCATGTCTTCGCGGAGGCTCCGAGGCGTTCTCCCAGCGCTAGCGCGCGGCGTCGTACTCCTCGTCGGTGACGTGCCTGCCCCAGGTGACGGGATTGCCGGACTCGTCGTTCTGCTGCATGGCGACGTGCACCATGAACCGGTTCGGGGCAGCGCCGTGCCAGTGGTTCTCCCCCGGCTCGAAGAACACGCGGTCGCCGGGATGCACCGTCTCGACCGGGCCGCCTTCGCGCTGGCACAGTCCCACGCCCTCGGTGACGAAGATCGTCTGGCCGTGCGGGTGGGTATGCCACGCGGTGCGCGCTCCCGGGGTGAAATGCACGTTGGCGGCGCCGAACGCGGAGCCGGCGGCCGGTGCGGCGACGGCGTCGATGTAGACATCGCCGGTGAACCAGTCCGCGGGCCCCTGCTGGGTGTCCATGCTGCTGCTTCGGGTGATCTGCACGAGGTGCTCGCTTTCGTTGTCTGCTGGTGCTCGCAGGGCATACCGGTTCCGGCCGGACGGGCTACGTGCTCTGGGCGCCGTCGACGACCAGTGCGTGACCCGAGCGGCCGCCGACCCGGGAACCGCTCGTACCGAGCCACGCCCGTCCGCCGGTTCCACGATGTCCGCTTTCCACCCAACCCCGCACGAGGCGAGCGTGGGAGGAACCGTTCAACGGGGTACTGCCAGCACCCCGCTGACCAGAACCTGACCGCGCCGACCCGCCAGGTTCCTTCGCCGCCGACCGTGCGCGCGTCCTAGTCCGCGCGGGTTCCGGCGGAATCGGGTCTCGCGATCAAGGTTTCGATCATGTGCGTGCGGGCCTTCTCGATTCCCGCGAGAACGACCGCGCGGATCTCGTCGGCGGAGTCGGTGCGAATGATGTCCACGAGCCGCTGGTGGTTGGTGGCGGTGTACGGGTGGCCGAGCGCGCCCTGCAGGTTCAGGAAGCGCTCGATCTCTTCGTGCAGCGCGTTGATGGTCTGCGTCATCAGGGGAATGCGCCCCAGTTCCGCGATGCGCACGTGGAACAGCCGGTTCGCTTCGTGCCGCGCGGCCGGTTCGTCCGCTGCGCGGACGGTCGAGTCGCTGAGCTCCTCGAGTGCGTCCAGCTCGGCTGCGGTCGATCGCTGGGACGCGAGCACGGCCGCCTCGGGCTCCAGGAGCGTGCGCATGTGGTAGGTGTCCTGCAGCTCGCCGATGTCGACGGACTTCACGAAGGTGCCGCGCCGGGGCACCACGACCACGAGCCCTTCGCGGCGCAGTGCGTTCATCGCCTCGCGGATCGGGGTGCGGCTCATCCCGTACTGCTCGGCGAGCGGGCCGTCCATGATGACCTCGCCGGGCCGGAGCCTGCACCGCAGGATGTCCCGTTTCAGCGACGCGTACGCGCGTTCGGACATCGAGGCTTGCCGACTCACACCTACCGCTCCTACTGACTCCCCGCCCGATCAACTCGGGTTGACGCACCTCGCGAGCCGACTCTAGCATCCGCCGTGAAATATCACGGTGTACATCACAGGGATCCACAACGCGGTGGTGCTCCCCCGGCCGGCGCTGTGGCGGTGGTTGCCCTGGCCGATCAGGGCTTGGAGAGATGATGCGAGTACCCGGCGATGTGCGATCCGGCGTCTGCACCAACCGCCTGTTCCGGGCGCTGAGCGCGCTGGAACGCGCGGGCAACAAGCTCCCGCACCCGTTCTGGCTGTTCGTCATCCTGTCCCTGGTGCTGGGCGCGGCGAGCGCAGCACTGTCCATGATGGACGTTCGGGTCACGCTGCCTTCGACCGGCGAGACCGCCGCGGTGCGCAACCTCTTCTCCGTGCACGGCGCGAAATTCGCCATCGAATCGGCGTTGACCAACTACGCGGAATTCCCGCCGCTGGCGACCATCGTCGTGGTGCTGCTCGGGGTGAGCGTCGCCGAACGCAGCGGGCTGCTCACCGCGCTGCTACAAGGCACCGTGCGCCGATTACCGGTGGGATGGCTGACCTTCGCGATCGCGCTGTGCTCGATGATCGCCCACGTGATGAGCGATTCGGCCTACCTGATCATGATCCCGCTGGGCGCGCTCGCCTTCCGGACCGCCGGACGCAGCCCGGTGCTCGGGCTGATGGTCGCGTACGCCGCTACCGCGGTCGGCTTCAACTCCAGCCCGCTGGTCACCCCGCAGGACGCGATCCGGTCCACGTTGTCGATGGCGGCGGCGCGGATCGTCGACCCGGGCTACACGATCACCCCGCTGGCGACCTACTACTTCACCGCGGTGTCCTCGATCGTGCTCTCGGCCGCGATCGCGCTGCTCGTCGACCGGGTGCTCGCGCACCGGCCCGAGTTCGGCGCGGACACCCTCGAACAGGACTTCCGCACCGCGGAGGGCTTGTTCAACAAGTCCACGGGCGCCGCACCCGAAGGCGAGGTGTCGGCGACGCAGCTGCGCGCGCTGCGCACGACCGGTGCCGTGTTCCTGGTCTGCGCCGCGGGAATCGCCGCGATGCTGCTTCCCGGTTCCCCGTTCCGCGGCGCGGGCGGAAGCATCGTCGAATCGCCGGTCGTCGAGAACGTCGCGGTGTTCATCTCGGTGATCTTCGGCCTGCTGGGGATCGTCTACGGCCGCATCACCCGCACCATCCCGTCCCTGGGCGAGGTTCCGGCCGCGATGGCCGAGGGCGTGCGGTCCCTCGTGCCGGTGCTCGTGCTCTTCTTCGCCGTCGCGCAGTTCCTCGCGTATTTCGAATGGACCAACATCGGGTCGGTGATCAGCGTCAACGGCGCCGAGTTGCTGCGGTCGCTGCAGGTCCCGCACCTCGCGCTGCTGCTGATCATCGTGCTGAGCATCAGCTGCCTGAACATCTTGATCACCAGCGGCTCGGCGATGTGGTCGATCCTGGCGCCGGTCGTGATCCCGATGACGATGTACCTGGGCATGCGGCCGGAGGCCGCCATGGCCGCCTTCATGATCGGCGACTCGGTGACGAACTGCGTCACGCCGCTCAACGGCTACTTCGTGCTCGCGCTCGGATTCGTCCAGCAATTCCGCAAAGGCGCGGGTGTCGGCACCTTGCTGTCGTTCACGACACCCATCGCCGTCGTCGTGCTCGTGGTGTGGGGCGGGTTCTTCGCGCTCTGGTACGGAGCGGGAATTCCGCTCGGTCCCGGAGTCGGCATCCGCTAGCTCGTCCGCAGGTGCACGGACCCGGGCGGGACGCGCCCGGGAAGCTCTCTCGAAAGGAACCAGTGTTGGGAACGATCGCAATCGTCGGGGCGGGCAACGTCGGCCAGGCGATCGCCGGGCACATGGCGGTGCTGGAGCACGACGTCCGGCTGTTCTCGCCGTGGGAGGCGGATTTCGACGCCGTCCGCGCCGCCGGCGGGATCGAGCTGACCGGCGAGCTCACCGGGCACGGGCTGCCCGGTCTGCTGACCACGAACCTCGCAGCAGCCGTGCGCGGCGCGGACGTCGTGGTGGTGGCGGTACCCGCCTTCGCGCAGGCGAGCCTCTCGGAACAGCTCGCCGAGCTGCTGGAGCCCGGCCAGGTCGTCCTGTTCCAGCCCAGCACCCTCGGCAGCAGCCTCGAGCTGACCCGGCACTTCGCCCGCAGCGAGCGGAAACCGTGCCTGATCGCCGAGACCGCGACCAGCCTCTACACGTGCCGGCTGCGCGGTCCGGCGCAGGTGTACGTCGGCGCCATCAAGCAGTCGGTGCACCTCGCGAGCATCCCCGGCGGATCGGTCGACGCGGCACGCGAGCGTCTCCGGCCCTACTTCGGTGACCGGTACGTCGGGGACGGCGACACGTTGTCGGTGGGACTGGCCAACTGCAACGCGATCTACCACGTCCCGCCGGCGGTGCTGAACATCAAGACGGTGGAGGACGCCGCGGGACTCGCCCAGCACACCCTGGTCACTCCGCGGGTCGCCGAGGTCATCCACGAGCTGGACCTGGAACGGCTCGCGCTGGCGCGAGAGCTCGGCGTGACCGCGGGCAGCTTCTGGGACTTCCTCGAGACCTCCTACGGGGTGACCGAGGGCAGCTATGTGGAGCGCATCGAGCAGGGATACGGACGGCAGGCCTTCCCCGAGCCGGACTCCCTCACGCACCGGTACTTCACCGAGGACATCCCGTTCGGACTGGTCATCTGGAATTCGCTGGCGCAGCAGATCGGCTTGTCGCTGCCGCTGACCGACTCGTTCGTCCGGCTCGGCAGCGTGCTGTGCGGTCGCGACTGGGTGGCCGAGGGGCGGACCGCGGATCTGCTGGGACTGCAAGGTGCCGATGTCGAGCGGATCAGGGACGCGTTCCGCAACGGCGACCAGCAGGCCCTCAGACGGTCAAGTTCGGCAGGTGCGGAGTGATCTCGTCGGCCGGAACCTCTTCGTAGCCGTCTTCGGTGATCAGCGCGAGGGTGGGGTAGATGGCTCGGACGGAGTCCGGGCCTCCGGTTGCGCTGTCGTCGTCGGCCGCGTCGAACAAGGCTTGCAGCGCCACCCGGACGACGCTCGCCCGGTCCATCTCCGGATCGTGCAGCTTCTTCAGCGCTCCCCTGGCGAAGAACCAGCCCGAACCGGCGCCGCCGTAGTACTTCTCCTCCGCCGGTGCGCCGGTGATGTCGAAGGTGTAGATCCGGGCCTGCTGCCGTATCCGGTCCCAGCCGGCGAACAACGGGGTGGCCACCAGGTTCAGCTCGAGCTGCGGCAGGTTCGCGCGGACCATGGCCGATACCCGGTTGACCTTGGCCGGGAAGCTGAGTTCGGCGTGTTCGATCTTCTCGAAGTGCTCCAGCTCCACCTGGAACAGCTGCACCATCTCCTTGCCCACTCCGACGGTGCCCGCGAAGGCGAGGCAGGACGCGTGATCGGCGGGTTCGAGCTTGCGGAGATCGCGCTGCGCGATGAGGTTGCCCATGGTGGCCCGGCGGTCACCGGCGACCAGCACACCGTCCCGGTAGCGCACCGCGAAGATGGTCGTGCCGTGCACCTGCTCGGCGCCGGGAGCCGCTTGCGGCAGCGCGTACGGCGCGCAGCCGCGCAGCAGTTCGGCGAACGAGGAGCTGCGATGTCCCCACACGGCTTCCACCGATCCCGGCACGGGCGACTGGGACGTCAAGTCATCGCTCCTTCCCATCGAACACGGCAAGATCACCGGTCGTAGCGTTCCAGATGCCGCACGCTCGCGCTAGCAGTCGTGGTCGTCGCGGGTCTCACCTGCGGATGAGCCCGCGCGCTTGCGCGGCGGCCAGGGCCGCGGTGCGGGATTCGACGCCGAGCTTGTCGTAGATGTGCACCAGGTGCGTCTTCACGGTGGCTTGGCTCAGGTACAGGCGGCGGCTGATCTCCGCATTCGACAAGCCGTCCGCGAGCAGCTGGAGCACGTCGAGTTCGCAGCGCGACAGCGACGTGCCGGGTCGCCGCATGCGGTGCACGAGCCGGTCGGCGACCGTCGGCGCGAGTGCCGAGCGGCCCGCCGCGGCGGCGCGCACGGCCGCGGTCAGCTCCTCCGGCGGGGCGTCC
>NZ_JAFRFW010000637.1:0-5702 GCF_017434145.1 Saccharopolyspora sp.
GCGAGCGGCTGGGCCTGCCGGAGAGCGGGACCGGCTCGGTCGCCGGTGGTGGCCGCAGGCTGCTCGGCTTCCTCGTGGACATCGTGCTGGCCGCGCTGGTCGCGGGCCTGTTCACCGTTCCCGAACCGCCCGGCAACTGGAGTCTGCTGACCTGGTTCGTGATCACGGCGCTGCCGGTGGCGGTCTTCGGCTTCACGCCGGGGATGTTGCTGGCCGGTATCTGGGTGGCGCGGCTGGGCGGCGCGAACTCGGTGGGGTTGTGGCGCGCGATCGTGCGGTGCGCGTTGACGGCGTTCCTGGTTCCCGCGGTGATCCGCAACCGGGACGGGCGGACGTGGCTGGATCGGCTCACCGGGACGGTCGTGGTGCGCCGCTGAGCGCTGTTCGCGCGGTTCCGTCCGGAGCGAACGGACCGTTGGTCCGAAAAGATCGAGCGAACGGACCGTTCACTCGGAACTCCGAGCACGCGCGGACGTCATCCGCCGGGAGCGCCCGGCCGTGGAGCGAGCGGGCCACTCGACCGGTCTGTCGGGGCGAACCGGTCCGCTCACCCGGGTCGGGTCAGCGGCGGCGCGAGGCGCGCTGCACGTTGCGCATCTTGGCGCCCTGCGGCATCGGGCCCTTCGGCATCGAATTGCCCCGGCTCGCCAGCGCGGAGAGCCGGTTCTCCAGCGAGTCGACCTGGCCGGAGTTGATGTTGCGCGGCAGCTTCATCAGGTGCGTCTGCAGCTTGCGCAGCGGGACCTGGCCCTCCTCGGTGCCGATGACGACCTCGTAGATCGGCGTTTCCCCGACCAGCCGGGACACCCGCTTCTTCTCCTGCGCCAGCAGCGACTTCACCCGGTGCTGCGCGCCCTCGCCGACCAGCACGATGCCGGGGCGGCCGATCACCCGGTGCACCGCGTCCAGCTGCGCGGTGCCCGCCACCGCCTGCGACACCTTCCAGTTGCCGCGCAGGTTGTCCAGCGCCCACCCGGCCGCGCCGGGCTGGCCGTCGGCCTTGCGGTAGACGGTCGCCTGCACCCGGCGGCCGAACACGATCACGGCCGCGAGCACGCCGAGCGCGATGCCGACCGGCAGGAACGCCCACTGCATCCCGAAGAAGAAGCCGATCACGAACACCACGACCGCGATCGCCAGGAAGACGCCGATCATCAGCGGCAGCAGCAGCTTGTCCTCGCGGCGCTGCATCTGGAACGCCTGGAAGATCTGCGAGATGCGTCCGCGCAGCGCGTTGCGCCGTTCCTTCGCCGCCGCCTTCTTGGCTGCCTTGTCCTGGTTGGCCATGCGCCCCAGGATACGGCCGCCGTTCAACGCCCAACCAGGGACGTCCGCTGCGGTTCGCGGACGAATTCGCCGCCCGCCCCGCAGGACCGGGACGGACGGCGAGTGCGCTGGTCAGCGGGCCGATCAGCGGGCGAGCAGGGAGCTGGCCTCCTGCGCGGCGGGCTGCGCCTGCGCCAGGTGGGCGAGGTTGTCCGGCAGCGGCATGCCGCGGTGCTGGGTCGCCTTCGCGTACAACCTGCCCGCGCGGTAACTGGAACGCACCAGCGGACCGGCCATCACGCCGGGGAAGCCGATCTCCTCGGCGGCCTTGGTGTGCTCGACGAACTCCTCCGGCTTGACCCAGCGGTCCACCGGGTGGTGCCGGGCGCTGGGCCGCAGGTATTGCGTGATCGTGATGATGTCGCAACCCGCGTCGTGCAGGTCCTGCAGCGCCGGGCGCACCTCCTCCGGCGACTCGCCCATGCCGAGGATGAGGTTCGACTTGGTCACCAGCCCGGCCTCGCGGGCCAGCGTGAGCACCTTCAGCGAGCGGTCGTAGCGGAACGCCGGGCGCATCCGCTTGAACACGCTGGGCACCGTCTCCAGGTTGTGCGCGAGCACCTCCGGGCGCGAGGAGAAGACCTCGGCGAGCTGGTCCGGTTCCGCGTTGAAGTCCGGGATCAGCAGCTCGACGCCGGTGCCCGGGTTCAGGTCGTGGATCCGCCGGACCGTCTCGGCGTAGAGCCAGGCCCCGCCGTCGTCGAGATCATCGCGGGCCACCCCGGTCACCGTGGAGTAGCGCAGGCCCATCGCCTGCACCGACTCGGCGACCTTGCGCGGCTCGGTGGTGTCCAGCTCGGCGGGCTTGCCGGTGTCGATCTGGCAGAAGTCGCAACGCCGGGTGCACTGGTCACCGCCGATGAGGAAGGTCGCCTCGCGGTCCTCCCAGCACTCGAAGATGTTGGGGCAGCCCGCCTCCTCGCAGACGGTGTTCAGGCCCTCGCGCTTCACCAGGCCCTTGAGCTCCTGGTACTCCGGACCCATCCGGGCGCGGGTCTTGATCCACGATGGCTTCTTCTCGATGGGAGTCTGGCTGTTGCGCACTTCCAGCCGCAGCAGCTTCCGTCCCTCTGGCGCCACACTCACGGCCGCAAGGCTACGCCCTCACCCGTCCGAGACCGAACCCGTCAGCAGTGATCCCGCTCGCCGCGGCTCAGCGCGGGTCGGCGTCGACGCCGGTCAGCTGCTCGGTGGCGGTCCACAAGCGCTCGGCCAGACGGGTGTCCTGCGCCGTCGAAGTGGTCTTCGCGCGGGTGGGGTAGCCGCGGATCTCGGCGAACCCGTCCGGGCCGTAGTAGCTGCCGCTGGTGGCCGCCGGATCGGTCGCGGCGAACAGCTGGGGCAGCGCCCCCTGCGCGACCGACTGGGTGATCAGGTCGTTGAACGGACGGGCGATGCTGGTCAGCGCATCCGGCAGCGACCGGGCGCGCAGCGAGTTCAACGCCAGTTCGGAACCGCTCATGCCGGGGTGCGCGGCGATGCTGCGCAGGTCCAGTCCCGCGCGCCGGGCCCGGCGGTCGAGCTCGAAGGCGAACAGCAGGTTCGCCAGCTTCGACTGCGAGTAGCCGCGGCTCGGCGAGTAGCGCCTGCGCTGGAAGTTCAGGTCGTCGATGTCCAGCGAGCCGCCGCGGTGGGCGATGCTGGACAGCGTCACCACGCGGGCGCCCGGGCGGGCGCGCAGCGCGGGCATCAGCTGCCAGGTCAGCGCCGCGTGCGCGAGGTGGTTGGTGCCGATCTGCAGCTCGAAGCCGTTCTCGGTGCTGCCGCGCGGCGGAGCCATCACGCCGGCGTTGTTCATCAGCACGTCGAGTTCATCACCGGTGCGCTTGCGGATGTCCTCGGCGGCGCGCTGCACCGAGCCGAGATCCGCGAGGTCCAGTTCCACCAGCTCGGGTTCGGCGATGGCGTGCGCGGCGACCAGCCGCTGGGCTTCGCGGCCCTTCTCGGCGTTCCGGCAGGCCATCAGCACGCGGGCGCCGCGGGCGGCGAGAACCTGCGCGCTCTGCAGGCCGAGCCCGGAGTTCGCGCCGGTGACCAGCACCGTCCGGCCGGTCTGCTCGGGGATGTCGGTCGTCGTCCATCGCGCCATGCCCCACTCCTACCCGCCCGGGGCAGTGCTTGAAAGGTGCACCGAGACACGATCTGATCACTCGACGCGACCGCTGCGGCCCGGCTGCTGGTCTTTCGGGGTGGCGGGGCAGTGGTCGTAGCGGCGGGACTCGCCACGCTCCGAACAAGAGGGTGTCCGGCTTCGCGGTGGGCGGCGGATCTCAGAAGCTCGGGATGAGCTTGCGCAGTTGAGAGAGCGGGCGGCGGGACTTGCCCGAAGCTGCGCTGGGCTCGGCGCGCAGCAGGCTCCGGAACGCCTTGCCGACGCGGTTCGTCTCGGATGCCGGTTCGTGCTGCTCGGCGAGGCCGGCCGACAACGCGAGCATCCGCTGCTCCTGCAGCGCGGCCTGCGCCAGCGCCGGCTCGCCCGCGTGCGCGTCCAGGATCGCCCGCAGCGCGGGGTTGTCCGCGGCGGCGCGCCGCCAGGCGTTCGTGACCGCTTCCACGCGGTCGCCGTGCGGTTCCGCGTCGGCGTCCTGCACGCCCACGTCGATCCGCCCGGTCAGCACCTGCGTCCACTTGTAGTGCAGCGCGCGCAGCAAGTCGGCGCGATCGGCGAAGACCTCATCGGCGCCGGGTACCGCCGTGAGCTCCAGCGGTGCGGACGGGTGCCGCGCGGCGTGCTCGAGGATCGCCCGAATCGTGCGCTGCCGCTGGTGGAAGTCGTCCCAAGTCATGGTTCCTCCAGACCGGATCGCTGTCGTACTCCCGGTGTGCGGCATACCGGGAGTATGTGCCTCGAAGCTACCAGCGCGGCCATACCGCGGGTATGTTTTATGATTGTGAGTATGGCTACAGCGCGGCCCCGCAGGCTCGAGCACACCGAGAGCACCCGGCAGGCCCTGGTGAATTCCGCCGTCGCGCTGTTCACGAAGAAGGGCTACGGCGGTACCTCGCTGGACGAGATCGCCAAGCGCACCCGCGTCACCAAAGGCGCGCTCTACCACCACTTCAGCGGCAAGCAGGCGCTGTTCGAGGCGGCCTTCGAGGAGGTCGAGCAGCGCGTCGTGCGGCGGCTGTCGAAGGTGCTGTTCGGCTCCGGCTCCACCTGGGACGCCGTGCGCGCCGGGTTGGACGACTTCATCCAGGTCTGCCTGGAACCCTCGTACCAGCGGATCGTGGTGCACGAGGCGCCCGCGGTGATGGGCTGGGAACGCTGGCGGGAGGCCGAGGAGCGCTACACCTTCGGCGTCATCCGGCAGGCCGTGCAGGCGCTGGTCGAGGCCGGGGAGATCACCCCGCTGCCGGTGGACGCGCTGGCGCACGTGGTGTTCGGGGCGTTGTCGGCGGGCGCGAGCACCATCGCCGGTTCCGCGAAGCAGAAGCAGACCAGCACCGAGGTCGGCCAGGTCGTCGACCGGGTCCTGCGGGGGTTGCGCACGCAGTGACCGGTTCAAGCAACTACTGCTCGGCGTTTCGCTGCCCTCGTCAGAAGACGCCCGAGAACCCGCCGGTGGTCCGGCCCGATGGTCCCGCTGAGTCCCGCACCGCAAGCGGCTGCCGCCGCTTGTGCATCGGTTAGCCTCGGCAGACGTGACCGAATCATTCAAGCTGCGAATCTTCACCGAGCCCCAGCAGGGGGCGAGCTACGACGACCTGCTGCGGGTGGCCCAGGCCACCGAGGCGGCGGGATACGACG
This sequence comes from Saccharopolyspora sp., assembly GCF_017434145.1. Lineage (NCBI taxonomy): Bacteria > Bacillati > Actinomycetota > Actinomycetes > Pseudonocardiales > Pseudonocardiaceae > Saccharopolyspora > Saccharopolyspora sp. Next base: position 5,075 of record NZ_JAFRFW010000637.1, read on the forward strand.
CCTTCTTCCGCTCCGACCACTACTTGAAGATGGGGTCGGTCAGCGGTGACCCGGGCCCGACCGACGCATGGGTGACGCTCGGCGCGCTGGCCCGCGAGACTTCTCGGGTGCGGCTGGGCACGCTGATGTCGGCGGGCACCTTCCGGCTGCCGGGGCCGCTGGCGATCGCGGCCGCGCAGGTCGACCAGATGTCCGGTGGCCGGGTCGAGTTCGGCCTCGGCAGCGGCTGGTACGAGCAGGAGCACGCCGCCTACGGCATCCCGTTCCCGGCGCTGCGGGAGCGGTTCGACCGCTACGCCGAGCAGCTGGAGATCATCACCGGGCTGTGGGGCACCCCGGCGGGCGAGACGTTCGACTTCGCCGGGCGGTACTACGAGCTCAGCGACTCGCCTGCGTTGCCGAAGCCGATGCAGAGCCCGCGGCCGCCGGTGCTCATCGGCGGCGGGGGCAAGAAGCGCACTCCGGAGTTGGCGGCCCGGTTCGCCGACGAGTTCAACCTGCCGTTCGTGGACGTCGACACGGCCGCCGCGCAGTACGAGCGGGTCGACGCGGCCAGCCGCGCGATCGGCCGGGCCCCGGGCGAGATCGCGCGCTCCTGCGCGCGGGGGCTCTGCGGCGGCAAGGACGA
>NZ_JAFRFW010000638.1:0-1535 GCF_017434145.1 Saccharopolyspora sp.
CGGCCACGTCGTAGGCCAGCCGCCCGGCCGAGCCCACTCCCATCAGCACGATCGGCCGCTGATCCTTGCGCTGCTCGGCCACCACCAGGTCCGTGACGCACTGCTGCCAGGTCCGGTAGGTGACCTGCCGCAGCCCGCTGGCGGTGAGGCCGAAGCCGGGCAGGTCGGGGGCGAGGAACTCGACGTCCAGCGAGGGCAGCCTGCTGTAGGGCGCCAGCATCCGGCCGTATCCGCCGATGCCGTGCAGCGCGATGAGCTTCGCCGGGGCGTCCGGGCGCGGCACCCGGTCCACGTGCACCCGTCTGCCCCGCCACGACCACCAGCTCTCCGCCGGCGCTTCGCCGGGCGAGTCGAAGCTCATGCCGCTGGGGAAGTACTCCTGGTAGCGCAGCCAATGCTCGTGCTGCGCGTAGCTGGGACCGACGACGCTGTCGGAACCTGGGGAATGGACGGTACGCACGTCTCGAAAATACGGAGCGGGTTCAGCGATGCGCATCAGCCAGGAGAAGGCACGCTACTGGTTCTCGACCTCGGGAGTCGCCCGGTTGGGAACCGCCGATTCGGCCGGTGCACCGCACTTGGTGCCGGTGACTTTCGCGGTGCGCGAGAACGTGGTCGTCACCGCAGTGGACCACAAGCCGAAAACGACCACGTCGCTGAAACGGCTGCGCAACATCACCGAGAACCCTCGGGTGTCGTTGCTGGTCGACCACTACGAACACGATTGGTCGGCGCTGTGGTGGGTGCGCGCGGACGGCGTCGCCGAGATCGTCGCGGCCGCCGATCACCCGGAGCTCACCGAAGCGCTGGCGGCGAAATATGAGCAATATCGCAACCAGCCGCCGCAGCATTCGATGATCGTCGCGCGGATCGAGCGCTGGAGCGGCTGGAGCGCTTCCTGATGGTTCGACTTCCTCATTCGCGGATTTCCGCGTTCAGCCCGCCGGTTCCATGAGGTAGAACCGACGCCCCTGGTCGTCCGAGCAGCTCGCCAGCCGCCCGAACGGCCGCTGCTGCGACGGCTCGGCCTGCCCGCCGAGCTCGCGCACGCGCGCCAGCGAGGCGTCGATGTCGTCGACGCGGAAACACAGCTGCACGTCGTCGTGCTGCCCGCCGTGCATTCCGGCCATCGGGTGCACGCCGTCGATCTGCCAACCGTCCGGGACGTTGCCGGCGGAGAAGCGCCAGCCGAGCAATCCGCCGTAGAACTCCTTCGCCGCCCCCGAATCCGGAGTGGCGATGGTGATGTAGTCGATGTCGCCCTGCCGCGGCCTGCGCGGTGCTTCCGCGAAGCCCGCCGCGGGAGTCGTGATCTGCCAGCGGTGCCCGAACGGGTCGTCGAGCCGTCCGGAGCGGCCGTAGAACCGGTCCTCGGCGTCCCAGATCTTCGGCGCGCCCGCGTCCCGCGCGCGCTGCAGCACCGCGTCGACGTCCGCGACCTGGAGGTTCAGGTTCACGCTGGCACCGCCGCGGGTCGCCGGGCTCGCCATGTCGATCTCCGGGAACTCGTCGGCGAGCATCAGCGCGCAACCGTC
>NZ_JAFRFW010000639.1:0-6567 GCF_017434145.1 Saccharopolyspora sp.
CACGTCGTCCGCTCTGCTCCGCCTCCGCCGAGGGCACCCCGTCCAGCAGGTGCGCCCGGCGCAACTGGTCGGCCACCCACGCAGCTTCCTGCGCCTGCGAGCCCAGCAGCCGCACCTGCACCGAACCGCTCGAACCCGCGGGGTTCAGCTCGCGCTGCGGACCCGCGCCGGGCAGCCCCGCGGCCAGCCTGCCGACCGCGGTGTGCACGGCCGCGGACATCCGCCTGCCCGCGGTGAGCACTTCGGTGCGGTCCGGCTCGGACTCGGTCAGGCAGCGGGAATCCGCGCCGCGGAAGGAGAAGATGGCCTGATCGGGATCGCCCGCGAGCACGAACTCCCGCGCACCCCCGGCGAGCCTGCTGATCAGCCGGTACTGCTGCGGGTCGAGGTGCTGCCCGTCGTCCACCAGCAGGTGGCGCACCCGGGACTGCTCATCGGCGAGCAGGCCGGAATCCCCGCCGAACGCGCCGAGCGCGCTGTTGACCAGCGCCGCGGCCTCCAGCGCGCCATCGCCGAGGGACACCGTCCGCTCGTACTGCACGCCGAAGCGTCCGGCGGCGACCCACTCAGGGCGGTCGTGCTGCGAGCCGAGCGCGATCAGGCGCTCCGGAGGGATGTCGCGTTCGGAAGCGCGGGTGAGCAGGTCGCGCAGTTCCCCGGCGAAGCCCTCCAGCGGCAGCGCGCCGCGCAACGGCTCCGGCCAGTTCCCGGCGCCGTCCTCGATGTCGCCGTCCAGCAGGTCGCGCACCCAGGCGTCGTACTGCGGGCCGCTGAGCATCCGCGGCGGCGGCTCCTCCGCCCGCAGCGCTTGCGCGCGCAGCACCGCGTAGGCGTAGGAGTGCACCGTGCGCACCAGCGGTTCCTGCGCGGTGCGCAGCCCGGCGCCATCGGTGAGCCGTTCGGTGATCGCCGCGCGCATCCGCGAAGCCGCCGCCCGGCCCGAGGTCAGCACCAGCACGTTCTCCGGCGGCACCGCGCGGTTCCGGATCCGCTCGGCCGCGGCCTCGGCCAGCAACGTGCTCTTCCCGGTCCCCGGTCCGCCGAGAACGCGCAGGAATCCGCCGTCGTTGTCCAGCACCCGGCGCGCGGGCTCGTCCCACTGCGGCGCGCGAGCACCACCGGAGCGCCGGACCAGCATCGGGGCGCTGTCCGGGGGCTTCGCAGGAGACGATTTCGGGGCGGTCACGGCCCGATGGAACCACGAGCCACCGACACCGATCACCCGACCCGCGGCGCCGCCCGGGAAAAAGGGCAATTTCCCATTGTGCCGCGGATCACTTCCGCGTTTTCCGATGTGGACCGAACAATTCGCTGGCCAGGTCCGATACAGGCCGGGAAAGAGGTGGCGCATCGACCGGCCGATGGGAGCAGATCCCTCTTACTTTTGGTGGTACGAACCAATTTCGGATTCTGCGAAGGTGCGCGGTGCCACGGACCCCGCCGTGGCCGACGAACTCTCCCCGAAGGAGGACCAGTGGGCAAGCTCGGCAAGCACCTGCTCACCCTGGCAGGCACCGGTGTCGCCGTCACCTGCGCCGCGGCGCTGAGCGCGGGCCCCGCGCTGAGCGCGCAGCAGGCCCCGGCACCGGCGGCGGAAAGCCCGGTCGCCGCCTCGCCGTACCTCTACAACGGCTGGGGCTCCCCGCCGTCACCGTCCGAGGTGCAAAAGGCCAGCGGCATCAAGGACTTCACGCTCGGGTTCATCCTTTCCGACGGCGGCTGCAACCCGGCATGGGACGGCACCCGGCCGCTGGACGGCCAGGACAAGGCCACCGTCGAGGAAATCCGCGCGGGCGGCGGTGACGTCATCCCGTCGATCGGCGGCTGGAGCGGCAACAAGCTCGGCGAGGCGTGCACCGACGCGCAGTCGCTGGCCGGGGCCTACCAGAAGGTGATCGACGCCTACGGCCTCAAAGCCATCGACATCGACATCGAATCCACCGAGGTGGAAAACCCCGAGTCGCGAAACCGCGTGATCGAGGCGCTGAAGATCACCAAGGAGGCCAACCCCGGGCTCAAGACCGTCGTCACCTTCGGCACCACCACGACCGGCCCGAACGAGAACGGCAAGGCGATGATCGCCAAGGCCGCGGAGATCGGTGCGGAGATCGACGTGTGGACGCAGATGCCGTTCGACTTCAACGGCAGCGACATGGCCCAGGACACGATCACCACCACCGACGCGCTCAAGGACCTGCTCAAGCAGTCGTTCGGCTACGACGACGCCGCCGCCTACGCGCACGCGGGCATCTCGTCGATGAACGGCAACACCGACCAGCAGGGCGAGCACGTGGACGTGGCGGCGTTCCAGAAGATGGCCGACTACGCCAAGCAGAACGGGCTCGGCCGGTTCACCTTCTGGTCGGTCAACCGGGACCGGCCGTGCACCGGCGGCGGAGCCGACAGCTGCGGCGGCGCCGAGCAGCAGCCGTGGGAGTTCTCCGGAATCGTGGCCGGTTTCGCCGGCTGAACGACGCCGGACGGACCGCGAGCCGCGCGCCGCGGTCCGTCCGGAACCCACTGCCGTTCCCGCGCTCAGCACGAAGCCCCGGCGCATCCCCGAACTTCCAGCGGTATTTCCAGGTCCCGGCCCCGCATTCGTCGATTCCACGTGCCGATCACCGGTCGACGACAGCGCGATCCCGGAGCCGTTGCGCCGACCGGAGCAGCACGCGTTCCCGCGGACAAGCAGTTGATCTTCGTGTGCTAACCTCGCGAAGGTTTCGTGCGGACAACGGCGGATGGGGGCATGGCGGAAAACCCGGCGTTCGAGCAACCGGCGTTCGATCACCCGGCAGCACCAGTTCCGTTCGCCGCACCCCGCGAACCCGTGTCGCGGCCCGCGCCCGCGCTCCGCGCCGCCGAGACCCCGCGTCGCACGTCGCCGCGGGCACCGGCACCGCGAACACGGGTGGGACGTAGTGCAGAAGTTGGACGACTGGCGCAAAGGCCGCCGCAGCCTCCGCGACCGGCTCTACGGCGTGGTGCTGATCCCCGGCATCGCGCTGCTGGTGCTGTGGTCGATCGTCAGCGGCCTGACCCTCTACGACGGTTTCCACCTGCGCGGCATCGCCTCCGGTGTGCGGGACGTGTCGCTGCCCGCGATGCGGGTGCTGGCTTCCGCGCAGAAGGAACGCACCCTCAGCTCGCTGGAGCTCACCGCCCGCGGCTCCACCGGTGAACGCCTTGCGCGGCAACGGGAAACGACCGATCGCGCACTGGCGAAGATGCGGGCCACCGCGGATCCGGCGGCGGCCCCCGCGGGCGTGCGCGAGCGGATGCGCGCGCTCGACGGCGTGATCCGCGAGCTGCCCGCGGTGCGCGCGCAGGTCGACGGCGGGCAGACCGACCGGGCACGGGTCCACGCCTACTACGACGGGTTCCTCGACACCGGCTCCGCCCTGTTCGAAGCGCAGGCGCGGTTGTTCCCGGACGCGGCGGTCTCCCGCAGCGGAATGCGGGCCAGCGAGCTGTTCACCGCCGCGGACCGGATGGCGCGAGCTGCGTCGCTGGCCTCCGACGGTCTCCGCGCGGACCTGTTCACCGAGCCCGACCACCTGGCGTTCGCGCAGTTCACCGGGTCCTACCACCTGGAGTTGGAGAGCGCGGCCCGGAACTTGGCACCGGCGCAGGCCGGCCACTACGCCGACATCCTCGCGACGCCGCACTTCCGGCACCTGGTGGATCTGGAGAACCGGATCGTCGCGCGCGGCGCGTGGACCCCCGCGGGCAGCGGCGAGGACGCCACCCCGCCCGAGATCGACGTGGCGGACTGGCTGACCACCAGCGATCTGGTCGCCGACGACCTCAGCTCGCTGGCTTCCGCGCAGGCCCAGCGCACCGCCGCGGACGGGTTGGCCGCGGGCGACCGCAGGCTCGGCCAGGTGGCGGTGGGCAGCGTGGTCGCGCTGGTCGTCATGCTGCTGGCGACGTTGGTGGCGCTGCGGGTCTCGCGCAGCCTTTCCCGGCGGTTGAACGGCCTGCGGGACGACGCGCTGGTGCTCGCCGACGGGCAGCTGCCGGAGATCGTGGCCCGGCTGCGCCGCGGCGAGCGGGTGGACATCGCCCACGAGGTCGCGCGGCTGGATTACGGCCGCGACGAGATCGGGCAGGTCGCCGAGGCGTTCAACACCGCTCAGCGCACCGCGGTCGGCGCGGCGGTGCGGGAATCGCAGGCGCGCGAAGGCGTGCACACCGTGTTCCTCGGCATCGCCGGGCGCAGCCAAGCGCTCGTGCACCGGATGCTGACCATGATCGACCGGCTGGAGCGGGAGGAGACCGATCCGGACCGGATGACGCTGCTGTTCGGCCTGGACCACCTGGCCACCCGCGCCCGGCGCAACGCGGAGAACCTGATCATCCTCGGCGGCGGGCAGCCCGGCCGCCGCTGGTCCCGGCCGATCGAGCTGGCCGACGTGCTGCGCAGCGCGGTCGCCGAGACCAAGCACTACGCGCGGGTGCACGTGCAGAAACCGCCGGAGCTGGCGCTGCACGGCGATTCGGTCGCCGACACCGTGCACCTGCTGGCCGAGCTGCTGGACAACGCGACCGCGTTCTCCCCGCCGGATTCGCGGGTCGGCGTGCGCACGCACACCTCGGCGCACGGTGTGGTCGCCGAGGTCGAGGACCGCGGGCTCGGTATGTCCGACGAGGACCGGGACGCGGCGAACGCGATGCTCGCCGACCCGCCGGAGTTCGACGCGATGGCGCTGCGCTCGGACAGCAGGCTCGGGCTGTTCGTCGTCGCCCGGCTCGCCGCCCGGCACGGCATCGCGGTGGAGCTGCGGACTTCCGCGTACGGCGGTGTGCGAGCGGTCGTGCTGCTGCCGTCGAAGCTGATCGTGGAGCCGGTGGAGCAGGAACCCGGCGAGGTTCGCACGGCGCAGCTTCCGCGGGTGCGCGCGGAGAACGCGCCGCTGGAACCCGTCGAGGCCGGTCCTGCCGCGCTGGAGCCACCGGAGGGTCCGGTCGCGCCCGGCACCCCTGCCGCCGACGGCGGCACCGCTTCCGGCGACGAATTCGCCTGGCCCGCCGAACCGGGTTCGACGCAGCTCCAGGCCGCCGAGACTCCGGCCGAATCGCCGGAAAAACCGGTCGAAGAAGCACAACCTTTTTCACCAGCCACCGACAGTGTCGAAAACCGGTTCCGCACGGGCTCGGACATCAGCAGTTCATCCGACGTCACGCCTTCGGAGGACGACTACCCGGCAACGCAGAGCTACCGTGCGGACGGTGAGGAACCGAGCGGTTCCGGAGCGCCGGGGCACGCGGAACCGGCTTCCGGCGGCGACGAGGACTCCGGGATCACCGAGGACACCGGGCTCGAAGCGGCATGGCCGACCGAGGACCCCACCACCGAAGGCACCGCCACCGGGGACGCCGCCGCGGATGATGCGCCGCGCGTTCCGCCGGAGTCCCCGGAGGAGACCACCGACGAATCGTTCGCCTGGCCGCTGGAGGAGGACGCGAGCGGCACCGGCGAGGCGATCACCGACCCGCCCGGCCACGCCCCGGTCGGCCGGGACGAGCCGAGTAGCACCGACCGAACCGACGACACCGCGCGGCCCGAGGAGCAGGACCGGCCGGTCCCCCTGCCCCGACGCCGCAAGCAGGCCAACATCGCCCCCGAACTGGTCCGCGACCATCCCACCGAGGACGACCGGGAACGCAGCGACGCCCCGGACCGTTCCGCGGAGGAGGTGTGGACGTTGATGTCGGCCATCCAGCGCGGCACCGACCGCGGCCGCCGAGCCGATCCGCGCGGTCCGGACGCCGACGCCGAGAGCCACCGCAACGATCCCGGCAGCAACGACCCGGGTAGCAACGACCCCGGCAGCAACGACGATTGAGGGAGAGCCTGTGCAGAACACGAGCGCGCCGACCGAGCTGGGCCGGCTGCTCGACGACCTCGTCGGAAGTGTCGCGGGCACGCGGCACGCGGTCGTGCTGTCCACGGACGGCCTGGTCGTGGAAGCCTCCCCGGAACTATCCGATGTGGACGCCGAAGCGCTGTCCGCGACGGCTTCCGCGCTGCACGGCCTGGCCCGCGGTACCGGCACTCGGTTCAGCGGCGGCTCGATCCGGCAGACCGTGGTCGAGATGGACCACGCCTTCCTGTTCGTCACCGCCGCGAACGCCGGTACCTGCGTGGCGGTGCTCGGCGACGAGCACGCCGACGTCGGCCGGATCGCCTACGAGATCAACCTGTTCGTGCAGCGGGCGGGCGCGGCCATCGCGTCCGCGCCCCGCTCCCGCCTCGACCCGGCGGCGGCGTCATGATCACGCGGCAGTGCACGACGGGCGGCTGGCGGGACAGCGCCGCCGGACCGCTGGTGCGGCCGTACGCGATGACGCGGGGCCGCACTCGTGCGGACGAGATCGAGCTGCACCGGACGACGCTGGTCGTGGCGACCGGCGACCCGCCGCGCACGGCCGGTCCGACGCCGCGGCACGCGGCTGAGCCGGTCCCGTCGGACGCGGCCGATCCCACCCCGGACGCGGCGGATTCGGCCCCACCGCACGCGGCCGATTCGGCAGAGTGGAGCGCGGATCACGAGCGGATCCTGC
>NZ_JAFRFW010000640.1:0-5116 GCF_017434145.1 Saccharopolyspora sp.
CTCAAAGCACCGCTGACGATCTTCCCGACGATGCTGGGCTACGGGCCGTTCTACCCGCTGCCGGAGCGGTTCTTCGCCGATCCGGAGGGATTCGAGCAGCACCCGATCGGCAACGGGCCGTTCAAGTTCGAGTCGCGGGTGCCGAACGAGAGCCTGACCGTCTCCCGCTACGACGGGTTCCAGGGAGCGGAAAAGGCGAAGGTCCCGAAGGTGCAGTTCAAGGTCTACGACGAGCTGGACACCGCCTACGAGGACCTGGTCTCGGGCAACCTCGACTTCGTCCGGCAGGTGCCGGTCTCGGCGCTGGCCGGGGACATCTGGCGCACCGACCTCGGCGACGGGGCGCAGGAGAAGCCGGGTCTGCTCACGCAGAACATCGCCTTCCCGCTCTACGACCAGCGGTTCCAGAACCCGGATCTGCGCAAAGCGATCTCGATGGCCATCGACCGCGAGACGATCACCCGGCAGATCTTCGCCGGTAGCCGAACGCCCGCGGACGGCTGGGTCGCCCCGTCGGTCCAGGGCTACGTGCCGAACCAGTGCGGCGAATACTGCACCTACGACCCGCAGAAGGCGAAGGAGCTGCTGGCCAAGGCCGGTGGATTCCAGGGCACGCTGCAGATCATCAGCAACGGCGACGGCGGGCACTCCGAATGGTCCGAGGCGGTGGCCTCCAGCATCCGCCAGACCCTCGGGATCGACGTGCGGTTCACCCCGACCCCGACGTTCAGCGAGTTTCGCAGGCAGGCGAGCGCCCGGGAGTTCTCCGGGATGTTCCGCACCGGCTGGATCGCCGACTACCCGAGCATCGAGTCCTTCCTGACGCAGCTCTACCGCACCGGCGCGTCCTCGAACGATTACGAGTACTCCAACCCGGAGTTCGACGCCGCACTGGACCGGGCGAACGCGGCACCGACCATTCCCGAAGCGGAGCGGCGCTACGCGGCCGCCGAGCGGATCCTGGCCCAGGACATGCCGGTGATCCCGCTGTGGAGCCAGCCGGTGCAGGCGGGCCTGTCCGACCGGCTGGCCGACGCGAAGGCGACGCCGTTCCGCAAGCTCGACCTCACGTCGGTGACGCTCAAACCCCAGCAGCCATGAAGCAGCGCACCGCACCCGGGCCGCTGCGCAACTGCGCGGACCGGGCCGCGCTCGGTGTGAATCAGGAGGACCGGTGGGACGTTATGTGCTGCGACGCCTGTTGCAGTTGATCCCGGTGTTCATCGGCACCACGTTCATCATTTATGCGTTGGTGTGGGCGGTGCCGGGCGACCCGTTCGCGGGCAAGTGCGGTGAGCGGGCCTGCCCGCCGTCGTACGTCGCCGAGATGACGGCCAGGTACAACCTCGACGATCCGCTGATCGTGCAGTACTTCAAGTACCTGGGACAGCTGTTCACCGGGAACTTCGGCGAGACCTACGCCGGTGTGCAGATCAGCGACCTGATCGCCAACGCCTACCCGACCACGGTCCGGCTGGCCATCGTGGCGCTGCTGATCGAGGCCGTGATCGGCGTGCTGGCAGGCATCCTCACCGGCCTGCGCGGCAAGGGATTCCTGGACAGCCTGGTGCTGATCTCCACGCTGTTCCTGATCTCGCTGCCGGTGTTCGTGACCGGTTTCCTGCTCAAGGTCTGGCTGGGCACCGAGCTCGGTCTGATCAAGACCTCGGTCGGCAGCGATCCGAGCATCGGCGAGCTGCTGGTGCCCGGTTTCGTGCTGGGCAGCCTGTCGATGGCCTACGTGGCCAGGCTGACCCGCACGAGCATGATGGAGAACAAGCGCGCCGACTACGTGCGCACCGCCACGGCGAAGGGGCTCAAGCCGAACCGGGTCGTGGGAGTGCACCTGCTGCGCAACTCGCTGATTCCGGTCATCACGTTCCTGGGCACCGACCTGGGCGCGCTGATGGGCGGTGCCATCGTCACCGAGGGCGTGTTCAACATCCGCGGCATCGGCGGGCTGGTCTACAAGGCCATCCTGACCAAGGAAGGCATGACGGTCACCGGGATCGTCACCCTGCTGGTGCTGGTGTACCTGCTGATGAACCTCCTCGTGGATGTTCTCTACGCGGTCCTGGACCCGAGGATTCGATATGACTGAACCGACTGCCTCCTCTCCCACCACTCCCGAGGACACCCAGGATTCGGCCGCGACCAAGCACGCCGTGGCCACCGGGCAGAACAGCGCAGGTCTGCTCGCGGCGCAGGCATCGCACGCCGCGGCGAAGCAGGAGAAGCCACGCGGGCTGTGGGGCGATGCCTGGCACGACCTGCTGCGGCGGCCGATGTTCCTGATCGCCTCGGCGATCATCCTGGTGCTGCTGGCCATGGTGGCCTTCCCGCAACTGTTCACCTCGGTCGATCCGAACCACTCGGACCTGCTGAAATCCCGCGAGGGACCGTCCGCGGAAGCCTGGTTCGGCTACGACCTGCAGGGCCGGGACATCTTCGCCCGCGCCGTGCACGGAGCCCGGGCCTCGATCACGGTCGGTCTGCTGGCGACCTTGGGCACGGTGCTGATCGGCTCGGTGGTCGGAATCCTGTCCGGGTACTACGGCGGCTGGGTGGACAACCTGCTGTCCCGGCTCTCGGAGATCTTCCTTGGACTGCCGTTCGTGCTCGGCGCGATCGTCATCCTGACCACCTTCAACTCGCCGGACGAGATTCCCAGCGGTACCCGGGTGATCATGCAGGTGGTCATCTCGATCGCGGTGCTGTCCTGGCCGATCGCGATGCGCATCATGCGGTCGGCGGCGATCTCGGCCAAGCAGCAGGACTACGTCAAGGCCGCGCGGGCGCTCGGAGCGAAGCCGTCGCGGGTCATCCTGCGGCACATGCTGCCGAACTGCCTGGCGCCGGTGCTGGTGTACGCCACGATCGCGCTGGGCGGGTTCATCGGAGCCGAGGCCACGCTGTCCTACCTGGGGCTCGGGCTGAAGTTCCCGGTCGTGTCCTGGGGCGTGATGATCTCCGACTCGCGCGAATTCATCCAGGCATCGCCGCACCTGCTGCTGTTCCCGGCAGGATTCCTGGTGATGACCGTGCTGGCGTTCGTGATGCTCGGCGATGCGGTCCGCGACGCCCTCGACCCGAAGCAGAAGTAGGAGGACCGCTGTGTCCGAAGTGGACGAAAAGGCGGGCGGGCGGCTGCTCGACGTCGAGGACCTGCACGTGGAGTTCCGCACCCGCGACGGCGTGGCGAAGGTGCTCAACGGCGTGAGCTACCACGTCGATCCGGGGGAGACCCTGGCGGTGCTGGGCGAATCCGGCTCCGGCAAGAGCGTCACGGCGCAGACCGTGATGGGCATCCTGGACACCCCGCCCGGGTTCGTCACCGGCGGGGCGATCCGCTACGCCGGTGAGGAGATGCTCACCGCCAGCGAAGATCGGCGGCGTCAACTGCGCGGCGACTCGATGGCGATGATCTTCCAAGACGCGCTTTCCGCGTTGAATCCCGTTTACACCGTGGGTTTTCAGATCTCCGAGCAGCTGCGCACGCGCCGCGGCATGTCCCGCAAGGACGCCACCGCCCGCGCGGTGGAGTTGCTGGACATGGTCAAGATCCCGAACGCCGCGCAGCGCGTGAAGGAGTTCCCGCACCAGTTCTCCGGCGGCATGCGGCAGCGGGCGATGATCGCGATGTCGCTGGCGCTGGACCCGGACCTGCTCATCGCGGACGAGCCGACGACGGCGCTGGACGTGACGGTGCAGGCGCAGATCATGGACCTGCTCGACGAGCTGCGCAGGGAGCGCGGCATGGGGCTGATCCTGATCACCCACGACCTCGGCGTGGTCGCCGAGGTCGCCGACCGGATCGTGGTGATGTACGCGGGCCGGATCGTGGAGTCCTCGGACGCCCTCGGCCTCTACCGGCAGCCGGGCCACCCCTACACCGAGGGCCTGATGCGGTCCATCCCGCGGCTGGACCTCAAAGGCCAGGACCTGGAGACGATCCGCGGCTTGCCGCCGAACCTGATGGACATCCCGGCGGGCTGCCCGTTCCACCCCCGCTGCACGCGGGCCGAGGACCTGTGCCGTCAGGAGTTGCCCGAGCACCACGACCTGGGGCTCGGCCGCACCAGCGCTTGCCACTTCGCGGAGGAGTTGATCAAGAGTGACTGAGCCGATCCTGCAGGTCCGCGACCTGGTCAAGCACTTCCCGATCAACCGGGGAGTGGTGTTCCAACGCACCGTCGGCCACGTGCGGGCCGTCGACGGGGTGTCGTTCGACCTGTACAAGGGCGAGACGCTGGGCATCGTCGGCGAGTCCGGCTGCGGCAAGTCCACCCTCGCCCAGGTGCTGATGCGGCTGGAGAAGCCGACCAGCGGCACGGCCACCTTCGAAGGCCGGGACATGTTCGGGATGAGCGGGGCGCAACTGCGCAAACTGCGCCGGGACATGCAGATCGTGCTGCAGGACCCGTACACCTCGCTGAACCCGCGGCGCACCGTCGGCGACATCGTCGGCGAACCGTTCGAGATCCACCCGGAGGTCGCGCCGAAAGGCGAGCGCAACCGCAAGGTGCAGGAGCTGCTGGACGTGGTGGGGCTCAACCCCGAGCACATCAACCGCTACCCGCACCAGTTCTCCGGCGGTCAGCGCCAGCGCATCGGCATCGCGCGGGCGCTGGCCCTGCGGCCGAAGGTGATCGTGTGCGACGAGCCGGTCTCCGCGCTGGACGTCTCGATCCAGGCGCAGGTGATGAACCTGCTCGGCGAGCTGCAGCAGGAGTTCGGGCTGTCCTACATCTTCATCGCGCACGACCTGGGCGTGGTGCGGCACCTGTCGGACCGGGTCGGGGTGATGTACCTGGGGCAGATGGTCGAGGTCGGCACCGAGGAGCAGATCTACGAGCACCCGCAGCACCCGTACACCCAGGCGCTGCTTTCGTCGGTGCCGGTCCCGGATCCGCAGCTGCGGGGCAAGCGGGAGGTCATCCGGCTCAGCGGGGACGTGCCGAGCCCGGCCGATCCGCCGTCGGGCTGCCGGTTCCGCACCCGGTGCTGGAAGGCGCAGGACATCTGCGCCGAACAGGCGCCGGAAATGAAGGTCCGGCTGGGCGAGCACCCCGCGGCCTGCCACTTCGCGGAGGAGCGGCCGCAGGTGCTCGCGTGA
>NZ_JAFRFW010000641.1:0-4188 GCF_017434145.1 Saccharopolyspora sp.
CGCGCAGCAGGTGCGCCGCTTCGTCCGGCACCAGCAGCAGCGGCACCGGCACCACGACGGCGCCCGCGGTGAGCACGGCGTAGTAGGCGCGCACGAAGTCGATGACGTTGGGTGCGACGATTGCGACCCGGTCGCCGGGCTGCACTCCCCGTCCGCGCAGCGCTGCGGCGTGCGCGCGGACCTGCTCCCACAGCTGCCCGTAGCCGACGTGCTGGTCGCCCTCGATGACCGCGGTCGCCGACGGCCGCAGGCGGGCCGGCTCGGCGAGCACGGACGCCAGGGACAGCGTGGTCGATCGCGGGCCGGGGGTCGTCGACCGCGGGCCGGGCGTCGTCGGCTGCGCAATCGAACTGTCGTCGTTGACCATCGGCGGCCTCCTCGCCGGACGCGCCGGGCGCTCCCGCGAGAAGTGGACACCCGACAACTAACGTCGTTAGTTTTGGACTCTAGGACCACCCCGAGCGCTGCGGCAAGAGCGCAGCACCGGACACTGTCGGTGCCGGGAAGACCCCGGAGCGGAGCGTCGAACAGGGGGAAGCGCGGATGGGACGGCCGAAGAGCCCGCTGCTGACCTCCGAACGCATCCGCACCTGCGGGCTGGAGATCATCGACTCGCACGGCCTCGAAGCGCTGTCCATGCGCCGCCTCGCCGACGCGCTCGGCGTGCGCGCCGCCTCGCTGTACAACCACGTCGCCACCAAGGACGCGCTGCTGCACGAGATCGCCAACGGCGTGATGGCCAGCGTGGACACCAGCGGTTTCGGCACCGACTGGACCACCGGGCTGCTGCGCTGGGCCCGCTCCTACCGGGCCGCGCTGGCCGCGCATCCGAACCTGGTGCCGTTCATGGCCTCGGGACCGGCCCGGCGGGAGACCTCGCTCAGCCGCGCCGACGCCGTGCACGGCGGGCTGACCAGCGCGGGCTGGCCGCCGCGCTACGCCACCATGATCGGGGCCTCCACGAAGTACCTGGTGGTCGGCTCCGCCATGGGCTCGTTCGCGGGCGGGTTCCCGGACGACGCCGAGATCTACGACGACCGGTTCCCGCACCTGCGGCAGGCGCACAAGCTGCGCGAGCACGCCGCGGAGATCGACGACGACAGCTTCGAGCTGGCGCTGCGAGCGCTGGTGGACGGCCTGCGCGCGCAGTTCGAGCTGGTCGCAGCGAACACGTCGTGATTGATCATTAATACTGAATTTTCGATCTTCGCCTCGTCGGCGGCGCAGCCGCCGAGCAGCCGACCGTGCGAGCTACCGGCACCGCTACGCAGCGAATCCGAAGAACACTATTCGTGACGGGACAGGGCTCACGTTCGGTTGACTGCGAAACGTGATCTCCGTAGCGTCAGCCAGCAACCGAAAGCCCAACTGAACAGCCGCCGACGACGTCGTGCGGGAGAGACTCCCCCCACCAGGAGCCCCTGGTATGCGGCCGTGGAGCGCCGAAGGAGCAATCCTCCCCACCAAACTCTCAGGCCCCGCACCGCACGACAGCAGGCGATCACGGAGAAAAGCAGGGATCCGCATCCCTCGCCCACGGTGCAAGCCGCACGAGCGCGGCGAAACTCTCAGGCCAATGACTCCGGGGAGGCCGGCCGGCGCCCACCGCGCCCGTCGCCGCCGAGGTGCTCGAGCTGCAGCTTCCGCTGGGGCTATGGTTTCCGCTGGAAGTGGCCGCAGCCGGTCCTCGGACGTGATCGGTGCCGATGAGGAGGAGTTCCGCACCATGACGTCGTCGCCGCCCTCCGCGCGTCAGACACCTCTCCACGAGGTGCACCGAGCGCTAGGCGCCCACTTCACCGAGTTCGCGGGCTGGCAGATGCCGGTGCGCTACTCCGGTGACACCGCCGAGCACCAAGCGGTGCGCAACACCGCGGGCCTGTTCGACCTCTCGCACATGGGCGAGATCCGGATCAGCGGCCCGCAGGCCGCCGAGGCGCTGGACTACGCGCTGGTGGCGAAGGCATCCGGCATAACGGCCGGGCGTGCCCGCTACACGATGCTCTGCGACGCCGACGGCGGCGTGCTCGACGACCTGATCGTCTACCGGCTGGCCGAGCAGGAATACCTGGTGGTCGCCAACGCCGCGAACGCCGACGTGGTCTCCGCCGAGCTGGAACGGCGCGTGCAGGGCTTCGACGCCGCGTACGAGGACGTTTCCGCGGACTACGCGCTGATCGCGGTGCAGGGGCCGAAGGCCGTCGAGATCCTCGCGCCGCTGACCGACACGGACCTGTCCACGGTCAAGTACTTCGCCGGCTACCGCAGCACGGTCGCGGGCGCGCAGGTGATGCTGGCGCGCACCGGCTACACCGGTGAGGACGGCTTCGAGCTGTTCACCTCCCCCGCCGACGCCCCGGCGGTCTGGCACGCGCTGGCCGAGTCCGGGCAGCAGCACGAGCTGGCCCCTGCCGGGCTGTCCTGCCGGGACACCTTGCGGTTGGAGGCGGGGATGCCGCTGCACGGCCACGAGCTCTCCACCGGCCTCACCCCGTTCCACGCGAACCTCGGGCGGGTGGTGAAGCTGGACAAGCCGGGTGACTTCGTCGGCAAGGCCGCGCTGGCCCGCGTCGCCGAGGAACCCACCGAACGCACCCTGGTCGGGCTCAGCACCGATGCGCGCCGCGCGCCGCGGCACGGGTACCCGGTGCTGGACGCCGCGGGTGCCGAGGTCGGCGAGGTGACCAGCGGTGCGCCGTCGCCCACGCTGGGACATCCGATCGGGATGGCTTACGTGGACCGCGCGCACAGCGCGCCCGGCACCGAGCTGAAGGTCGACATCCGCGGCAGGAGCATCGACGTGCAGGTCGTCGAGCTGCCGTTCTACCGGCGGTCGAACTGACCACCCGCGGGCGAGGTGCCCGCACGCCCACGCCGGCCGGAGGGCAGCGCGGCCCGCATCCGGCACGGCCCACATCACCATTCAGAGCCCATCGAGCACATTCAGAGCCCACGTGCAGGGCCCACATCGAGCACAGGAGGCAATGCGATGTCCGCACCGGACCTGTTCAACGATTCGCTGTCGGCGGTGGATCCGGAGGTGGCGGCCGCGGTCGGCGCTGAGTTGTCGCGGCAGCAGAACACGCTGGAGATGATCGCGTCGGAGAACTTCGCGTCGCAGGCGGTGTTGCAGGCGCAGGGGTCGGTGCTGACGAACAAGTACGCCGAGGGTTATCCGGGCAAGCGGTATTACGGCGGTTGCGAGCACGTGGACGTCGTCGAGCAGTTGGCGATCGATCGGGCCAAGGAGCTCTTCGGCGCGTCGTTCGCGAACGTGCAGCCGCACTCGGGGGCGCAGGCCAATGCTGCGGCGATGTTCGCGCTGCTCAAGCCGGGTGACACGATCATGGGCCTGGACCTGGCGCATGGCGGGCACCTCACCCACGGGATGCGGATCAACTTCTCCGGCAAGCTCTACAACGTGGTGCCGTACCACGTCTCGGAGCAGGACCACCGGGTCGACATGGACGAACTCGCCCGCCTGGCCCGCGAGAACAAACCCCAGATGATCATCGCCGGGTGGTCGGCCTACCCGCGCCAGCTCGACTTCGCCCGGTTCCGCGAGATCGCCGACGAGGTCGGGGCGTACCTGATGGTCGACATGGCGCACTTCGCCGGGCTGGTCGCCGCGGGCCTGCACCCGAACCCGCTGCCGCACGCGCACGTGGTCACCACGACCACGCACAAAACCCTCGGCGGCCCGCGCGGCGGGGTGATCCTCTCCGCGGACGACGAGTTCACCAAGAAGTTCAACTCCGCGGTGTTCCCCGGCCAGCAAGGCGGCCCGCTGGAGCACGTGATCGCGGGCAAGGCGGTGCTGTTCAAAACCGCCCAGTCCCCCGAGTTCGCCGACCGGCAGCGCCGCACCATCGAAGGCGCCCAAGCCCTGGCCGAACGCCTCTGCGCCGACGACGCCCGCACCGCCGGGGTGCGGCTGGTCTCCGGCGGCACCGACGTGCACCTGGTGCTGGTCGACCTGCGCCACTCCGAACTCGACGGCAAGCAGGCCGAAGACCGCCTCCACGAGATCGGCATCACCGTCAACCGCAACGCCGTGCCAGGCGACCCGCGCCCGCCGATGGTGACCTCCGGACTCCGCGTGGGCACCTCCGCACTGGCCACCCGCGGATTCGGCAAGGCCGAGTTCACCGAAGTCGCCGACATCATCGCCGAAGCCCTCCAACCCGA
>NZ_JAFRFW010000642.1:0-5083 GCF_017434145.1 Saccharopolyspora sp.
GCATCGCGGGCATGTCGTTCTCGATCCGCATGCGCGAGCTCGGCTGGGCCGTCGAGGACGGGCACGTGACGGCGGACTTCGCTTCGGTGGCCGGTGCCGTCTCCGGGGCGCAGCGCTGGCCCGCCGCCGCGATCAGCGTGACCTTCCGGCACGTCTGCGAAGAATCGGCGGCCGCCTGCGGACGGACGTGGCCGGAGCTCGCCGCGGAAGTGCGCCGCACCGCCGAAGAACTCAGCGAGCAGGTGCACGGCCACCGCTGAACCGCGCAATATCCGAAATTGTTTTGAAAACGATTATCCGCACACGCAGAAGTGCCCGGTCCTCCTCGCAGGAGGACCGGGCACTTTCTTTCCCGCGGCGGAAAGACCGGGCGACTCAGCCCTGGGTGTTCCCGATCGGGTTCGCGGCGGTCGAGTCGCCGCCGTCCCCACCGTTGGCCGCGTCGCAGCTACCGGTGCCGAGGACACCGATGCCGCAAATCAGGTTGACGCCGATGCCGCCGGCGCCACCCTCGCCGCCGTCGCCGGACTCGGCGCCGACCAACGGGTCCTTGCCGCCGTCAGCGGCGAGCGCGGCCGGAGCAGCGCCCATCAGCGCCATGGCGGCGACAGCGGTCGCACCCAGCATCCGAGCAGAATTACGCATGCGAATTTCCCCTCGTTGTTTCTGAATCTGATTCAACCGATCCCGATGCCCTGCTTCAGAACCCCTCGTCGATCGGCGAGGAAACAATCGCACTCGCGCCGCGCTGGAGCACCCTCAGTAGCGCGAAAGTGAAGATACTTCCCCACTATGGTTGCTTGTATGACTGAGCGTGAGCAGTTCTCTCGCACTACTCAGGTACAGCTGAACGTCCCGAAAGGGAATCACATCTGTCAGCACACTGGAAACTTCCACTCCATCAGATCCCGGCGACGAACTCCCGCGCCAGATCGGCCGGGTTCGCCTTGTCCACCTCCAGCCGCCGGTTGAGCTCGGTGAGCTTCTCGGTCGTCAGCGCCCGCGACGCCCGGTTCAACGCATCGGCCTGCGGCGGCGTCAGCCGGTTGCGGCCGATCAGCGGCACCACGTGCTGCGCCGGGAACATGTCCGCCGGGTCGTCGAGCTCGACCAGGTCGTTCTCGCTGATCTGCGAAGACGTGGTGAACAGGTTCGCGACCTGGATGGTGTCCTCGACGAGCGCGTCCACGGTGACCGAGCCCGCCTCCAGGTTCCGGATCTCTTGGAACCGGCAGCCGTAGACCTCGCCGATGCGCTGCTCCCACCGCGACTTCCACTCCGCGGGCGCGCCCAGGGTGAACTGCCCGCAACGCGGCCCCAGGTCGGCCATCGAGCGCACGCCGCTCTCGGCGGTTCGCCTGGTCACGGTGAGCACGTCGGAGTCCTCGGCAGGCGACTGCTCCAGCACGTCCAACCCCGGCGGGAGCCTGCGCTTGACTTCGTCGTAGACCTGCTCCGACTCCGTCGCCGTGCTCTGCGGGTCCAGGTACTGCAGCAGGTTGCCGGTGTAGTCCGGGATCACGGTCAGCTCGCCCTGTGCCGCGGCGTTGACGTAGGACTCCCGCGCGCCGATGCGGGGTTTGGTCTCCACCTCGGCACCGGTGCCGCGCAGCGCCGCCGCGTAGATCTCCATGACGAGTTCGCTTTCGGCGAAGTCGGCCGAGCCGACCACCAGCGCACCATCGGTGCCGTCGCCCGCCTGGAACGGATCGCCGCCGCAGCCCGCCAGGCCGAGCACCACCAGCAGGGACAGGACCACAGCGCTCATCCGCCTCACGGCGCACTCCCCAATCCGTGCCGATCCGGACGACTTCATGCCACGCCGGCCGGAACCCGCCGCTTCGCGCGCAGGCCCTTCGGAGTCAGCAGCTTCGACATCCCCGCGAGCAGTGCGTCCAGCACGACCGCGAGCAGCGCGATGAACAGGGCCGCGGCCAGCGTCTGCCCGTAGTCGTAGACCTTGATGCCTTCCAGCAGGATGGCGCCGAGCCCGCCGAGGCCCACGTACGCCGCCACCGACGCGGTGGCCACGACCTGCAGCATCGCGGTCCGGACACCGCCGAACAGCAGCGGCGCCGCATTCGGCAGCTCCACCTGCCACAACTGCTGCAACGACGTCATGCCCATGCCCTTGGCGGCGTCCCGCACCTCCGGCGGCACGCTCTGCACCCCGGCGTAGGCGCCGGACAGCACCGCGGGGATGGCCAGGATCACCAACCCGGCCAGCGTCGGCAGCACCCCGATCCCGGCGAGCAGGACGAACAGCGTGACCAGGCCCAGCGTGGGCAGCGCCCGCATCGAGTTGGTCAGCACGACCGCGGACGCGCCGCCGCGGCCGGTGTGCCCGATGCAGAGGCCGATCGGCACCCCGATGATCGAAGCCGCCAGCACCGAAACGACGCAGTAGTACAGGTGCAGCAGGCACTGCAGCAGCAGCCCGTCGGAGGAGAACCAGTGCGCGGGGTCGGCCAGCCAGCCGAGCAGTTCCTCGATGATCAAGCTGCTCGCCCCCCGGCTCGCTGCCACGGTGTCAACGCCCTGCGCAGCGCGACGATCAACAGGTCACCGACCATCGCCAGCAGCAGCGTCAGCACCACGCCCAGCAGGATCGGAGTGAGGTAGTCGCGCTGGAATCCGTCGGTGAACAGCCGCCCCAGCCCGCCGATGCCGATCAGCGCGCCGACGCTGACCAGGCTCACGTTGCTGACCGAAGCGACCCGCAACGAGGTGGCCAGCACCGGCACCGCCAGCGGGAGTTCGACGGCGAAGAATCGGCGCCGCGGCCGGTAGCCCAACGCGGTCGCGGCGGTGACGACGTGGCCGGGCACCGAGCCGAGCCCGTCCATCACCGGCCGGACCAGCAGCGCCGCGTTGTAGATGGTCAGCGCCACGACCACGTTGATCGACGCGGTCGCTCCGGTCCCGAGCACCGCGGGCAGGATCACGAACAGCGCCAGCGAAGGAACCGTGTACAGCACGTTGGCCGAACCCAGCAGCACGCCCCGCACTCGCGGGTTCCGTTGCGCGAAACGTCCGAGGGGCAGCGCGATCAGCGCGCCGATCACCAGCGGGATCAACGCGAGGTACGCGTGCTGCCCGAGCGAGCTCAGCAGCACCTCGCGGTTGCTCGGGCTGGAGAAGTAGTGCGCCAGCTCGTCGATCACGGCGCTACCCGCTGCCTGCGGCTGCGCTCAATCTCGTCGAGGACTTGCTGCGCGGTGACCACGCCGACGTAGCCGCCGCGGTCGTCGACGACCACGCCCAGCCCGGACGGCGACGACAGCGCGGCGTCGAGCGCGCCGCGCAGCGGTGTTCCCGTCGTGTGCAGCGATCCGCCGGCAAGCAGCCGATCTTCGGTGACCGGACCGGTGACCTCAGCGTCCGGGGCCAGCCAGCCGCGCGGCCTGCGGTCACCGTCCAGCGCCAGTACCCAGCCATCGGCGCTGCTGCGGTCGCCGAGGGTCACCGTGGCCACTTCGTCCGGCACCACCGAACCGTCCACGAACGACAACCGCCGGTAGCCGCGATCACGGCCGATGAACGAGGTGACGAAGTCGTCCGCGGGCTCGGCCAGCAACTCGTCGGGTTCGGCGTACTGCGCCACATGTCCGCCGGTTCGCAGCACCGCCACTTGATCGCCGAGCCGCACGGCCTCGTCGATGTCGTGCGTGACGAACAGGACCGTCTTGCCGAGCTCGCCCTGCAACCGCAGCAGCTCCTCCTGCAGTCCTTCGCGCACGACCGGGTCGACCGCGCTGAACGGCTCGTCCATCAGCAGCACCGGCGGGTCGGCGGCGAGCGCGCGGGCCACCCCGACCCGCTGCTGCTGACCACCGGAGAGCTGCGCGGGGTACCGGTCGGCCAACGACACCGGCAGGCCGACCAGCTCGAGCAGCTCGCGCGCCCGGTCCCGGGTGGCGCGCCGGCTGTTGCGGAACAACCGCGGCACCGTCCCGACGTTGTCCAACACGGTGCGGTGCGGGAAGAGACCGGCCTGCTGGATGACGTAGCCGATGCCGCGCCGCAGCACCGCGGGATCGGCGTCGCGCACGTCCTGACCGTCCACGAGCACGTTGCCGGACGTCGGCTCGATCATCCGGTTGACCATGCGCAGCAGCGTGGTCTTGCCGCAGCCGGACGGGCCGACGAGCGCGGTGATCGTGCCTGCGCGCACGGTCAGGTCCACGTCCTCGACGGCGACCGTGCCGTCCGGGTACGCCTTGCGCACCGACCGGAACTCGATCAACCGAGCCCCCTCGCTGATCACCGACAGTCACTCGCCGACCGCCGCAAACCCGGCCGACCTTAACCCGGACGTCGGAATCTTGCGATGATCCAAGACGGTTGTGTGATCTTCAGCGGGCGTGGTCAGCAGCCAGTTCCCACGATCCGGGAGCAACTCTGCGGGGCGGGCTCACTTCCCCTCGGCGAACGGCAGCGGCCCGGCCGCCAACATGGCGCGCAACTCCCGCGGCGGCACCGGCTTGGAGAACAGGTAGCCCTGGTAAGCATCCACGCCGACCCCGGACAGCACGTGGAACTGGGTGGCCGTCTCCACGCCCTCGGCCACGCAGCGGCGGCCCATCGCACGCGCCATGCCGACCACGGCCTGCGCCACCGCGAAATCCGACGGGTCGCCGCCGACACCGGCCACGAACCGCCGGTCCACCTTGATGATCTGCGCTGGCAGGTCCTTCAGCCGGGCCAGCGACGAGTAGCCGGTGCCGAAGTCGTCCACCGCGAACCGCACCCCGCGGTCCACCAGTTCGCCCATCGCCTGCCGGGTCCGCGACGGCAGATCCACCAGCGCCGTCTCCACCAGCTCCAGCACCACGCGGTCCCAGGCCACGCCGCACTCCGCGACGGTGTCCGCGACGACGTCGACGAAGTCCGCACCACCGGGCACCAGCCCGGCCAGGTTCACTGCGATGCCGACCTCGCGCCCGCCCTGCGCGGGCCAGCTCGCGGCCTCCCGCAGCGCGGTGCGCAGCACCCAGCGGTCCAGCTCGCGCAGCAGGTCGCCCTGCTCGGCCACCGGCAGGAAAGCATCCGGGCTGAGCAGGCCGCGGTCCGGATGCGGCCA
>NZ_JAFRFW010000643.1:0-1640 GCF_017434145.1 Saccharopolyspora sp.
ACCGACCGCGCTATGGACCCGAACCGGCAACTGGCCACCGTCACCTTCGACGGGGCACCGGCACGACTGGTCAGCGATCCGGGCACCGGGGAGCGGGTGCTCGGGCGGGTGCGCGACCGCGCGGTGACGGCGCTGGCCTGCGAGCAGACCGGCGGCGCGGCGGCGTCGCTCGACATGGCGGTCGAGCACGTCAAGAACCGCGTCCAGTTCGGACGTCCGATCGGGACGCTGCAGGCGATCAAGCACCGCTGCGCCGACATGACCGTGGAGCTCGAGTCCGCGCGGTCGGCATCGCTGTGGGCCACCGGGCTGATCGCGGAGGACTCGCCGGAGGCCGGCATCGCCGCAGCCACGGCGGCGCTGACCTGCAGCCGGTCCTACGAGTACGTCGCCGCCGAGACCATTCAGGTGCACGGCGGCATCGGGTTCACCTGGGAGCACCCGGCGCACCTGCACTTCCGCCGGGCGGCCACGAGCGCGGTGCTCTTCGGTGATCGGCGCACCCACCAGGAGAGCCTGCTGGCGGGCCTGCACGTCGACGCCGGGTGACCGGTGACCGGAGGTGCGCGGGACGACCGCTTCCGCCGCTGAGGGGGCAACGGTGATCATCAGCGAAATCGCTTCACGGCAACAGATGTTCGTCGGTGAACGAGTGAGTTTCGCGGCTGCTGCCGGGAGGGCGGTGGAGAACAACGACTTCGCGAGCTACGGCCATCTCGCGGTGGTGCTCTCCCCGTCGCGACCTGGCTGGTGGTCTCCACCCGCATGAGCCCGGCGCTGGGGAGCGGCTCGGTGGCCTGGTCATCGCTCGGTTCATTTGGAAGAACTCGCATGACGTTCTACGAGGAGGTGCGGTGAGCGATGTTTGATCTGCTGGTGCTCGGCGGCGGTATCGCCGGTATGACGGCCGCGGCCACGACGGTCCGCGGTGGCGGGTCGGCGATGGTGGTGGAGAAGGGCCCCTTGCTCGGCGGATCGGGCCAGTACGCGGGATACATCTGGACCGCGCCCGACCACGACGTGATGGACCGGGTGAACCCCGGTGGCGACCCCGGGCTGAAAAGGGCGCTGGTGGACGACTTCGACGACGTCGTCGAGTGGATCGGTTCGCTGGGAGTGAGCTGTGGCGAGCGCGTACCGGTGATCGGCTACGGGCGCGGGCACCGGTTCGACACCGCGCACTACGTCGACGGCTGCCGGCACGTGGTCGGGGAGAACGGCGTGATCGTCACCGAGGCGTCGGCCCGGAGGTTGCTGCTAGACGACGGCGCGGTGCGCGGTGCGGAAATAGGTCTGGCCGATGGCTCGGTGCGGACCGTGGAGGCGACGGCGACGTTGCTGGCCACCGGCGGTTTCCAGGCGGACGCCGAACTGCGCGCGCGGTACCTGCACGAGCAGGCGCGGGACGTCGAGCTGCGGTCGAACCCGTTCAGCAGTGGTGACGGGCTGCGGCTGGCGATCGAGGCCGGTGCGGCGATCGGATCGGAGGGCGCAGGGTTCTACGGGCACTTGATTCCGTCCGGTGTCGCGCTGGAGCCCGAGCTGTTCGTGGACATCACGCTCTACTACAGCGAACACGCGGCCCTGTTCAACCTGGCGGGCGAGCGGTTCGTCGACGAGACGGCGGCGGATCACCTCAC
>NZ_JAFRFW010000644.1:0-1716 GCF_017434145.1 Saccharopolyspora sp.
AGCCGGGCCGGCGGGCGGTTCCGGCGCGATCGAGATCCCCACAAGCCCTCGGTGAACCACTACGATGTGCTCCGGCCCCCCGACACTCGAAGACTTTTCGTTCCTCGGGACGGTTCTGCTGCGCTGCGCAAAGGAGCCTTCGTGACCGACATCCCCCGCCGGGCGGCGCAACGCACCGCCAAACTCGCGAGCCTCCCGCTTGGCGTGGCCGGGCGGGTGGCCGCCGGCTGGGGCAAGCGGCTCACCGGGCACACCTCGGAAGAGATCAACGCGGAACTCTCCGCGCGCACCGCCGAGCAGCTGTTCGCCGTGCTCGGCCAGCTCAAGGGCGGTGCGATGAAGTTCGGCCAGGCGTTGAGCGTGTTCGAGGCCGCCGTGCCGGACGAGATGGCCGAGCCGTACCGGGAGGCGCTGACCAAGCTGCAGTCCGCCGCTCCCCCGATGTCCGGGGACAGCGTGCGGCGCGTGCTCGACACCCAGCTCGGGCGTGCCTGGCGGGACCGGTTCGCCGAGTTCGACGACGAGCCCGCCGCCGCTGCCAGCATCGGCCAGGTGCACCGCGCCGTCTGGCACGACGGCCGGGACGTGGCGGTGAAGGTGCAGTATCCCGGAGCAGCGGAGGCACTGCGTTCGGACCTGCGCCAGTTGAGCAGGTTCTCCCGGTTGTTCCAGTCGCTGGCGCCGGGCGCGGAGATCAAGCCGCTGCTGGCGGAGCTGCAAGACCGGATGGTCGAAGAGCTGGACTACCGCACCGAGGCCGCCAACCAGCGCGCGTTCGCCACCGCGTTCGCCGGCGACGACCTGGTCCGGGTGCCGAAGGTGCTGGCCAGCGCCCCGCAGGTGTTGATCACCGAGTGGGTCACCGGGAAGCCGTTCGCCGAGATCATCGCCGACGGTGCGCAGCAGGAGCGCAACGAGGCGGGACGGCTGCTGGCCGAGTTCCACTTCTCCTCGCCGCAGCGTTCCGGGCTGCTGCACGCCGATCCGCATCCCGGCAATTTCCTGCTGGGCGAGGACGGCCGGTTGATCGTGATCGACTTCGGCGCGGTCGCCCGGCTGGCCGACGGCCTGCCGCCGGTGCTGGGGCGGATGATGCGGCTGGCACTGGAGGATCGGGCGGACGACCTGCTGAGGCTGCTGCGCGAGGACCGGTTCGTGCAGACCGACAGCGCGCTGCGCGCCGAAGACGTGATCGCCTACCTGGGCCCGTTCGTGGACCCGGTGCGCACCGAGCGGTTCCACTTCAGCCGCGAGTGGATGCAGCGGCAGGCCGAGCGGGTCGGTGATCTGCGCAGCCCGGACTTCCGCACCGGCCGGTCGTTGAACCTGCCCCCGGACTACTTGCTGATCCACCGGGTCACGCTCGGGGCGACGGGCATCCTGTGCCAGCTCGACTCGGAGTTCGCCGCGCGCGAGATCATCACGCGCTGGCAGCCCGGTTTCGCGGCCGAGCCCGCGCAGGACTGAGCCGACCGCAACCGCCTGCCTGCGGCGCCGGCCGGTGCGGCTACCGGCGACGGACGGCCGCGCCGGACCTCAACCGGCGGGTTTGCCGCCCACGTGGACCGTGTCGGCGACCAGGTAGTACACGTCGTCGCGACCGCCCACGTAGTGCGGGCCGTCCGGGTCGAGCAGCGCGTCGACCGCGTCGAGATCTTGCTGCGCGACCCGGCCCTCCGCGCCGCGGCGCAACCACTCCAGGCGTTCCAGGACGGC
>NZ_JAFRFW010000645.1:0-3547 GCF_017434145.1 Saccharopolyspora sp.
CCAGCAGCCCGGGCAGCAACGTCGTGGCCAGCTCGGAATGGTCCGACTCCAGCGCGTTGAGCAGCGCGAGGGTGCGGCGGCGCGGATCGTCCTCCGGCACGCCCAGCTTCTCCAGCGTCGCCGACGAGGTGAACGGGAACGGCAGCACCTCGACGTAGCCGTCCGAGGCGAGCCGCCGCGAGATCGCGCGGCGCCGCCGCTGCAACGCGGTCAAGCCGCGGCCCGCGGGCGCGGGCGGCAGCACCGACGGGATGGTGTGGTAGCCCTCCAACCGCAGCACCTCTTCGACCAGGTCCGCGGGCCGGGTCAGGTCCGGGCGCCACGTTGGCGGGTACGCGGTGACCAGCCCGACGCCCTCGTCGGAGGTGCCGACCTCGATCCGGCAGCCGATCTGGTTGAGCCGCCGCGCGGTCACGCCGCGCTCGTAGTTCACCCCGGCGATCTTGTCCGGCAGCGCCAGCGGCATCGTCACCGGATCCGGCGCCAGCGGCTCCCCCACGTCCGTGCGGCCCTGCGCGACGCGCCCCTCGCCGTAGCGGACCAGCAGCTGCGCGGCCATCTCGGTGGCCACCGGCGCCACCGCCGGATCCACCCCGCGCTCGAAGCGCTTGCCCGCCTCGCTGGGCAGCTTGTGCCTGCGGATCGCGCGGGCGATGCTCGCCGGATCCCAGTTCGCCGCCTCCAGCAGCACGTCGTGGGTCTCCGCGCCGATCTCGGTCCGCGCGCCGCCCATCACTCCGGCCAGGCTCACCGGGCCGGTCTCGTCGCAGATCACGACGTCGTCCGGGTCCAGCTCGTGCGACACGTCGTCGAGCGTGGTCAGCTGCTCGCCCTCCGCCGCGCGGCGCACCACCCCGTCGCCGGTGAGCTTGGAAGCGTCGAAGGCGTGCAGCGGCTGCCCCAGCTCCAGCATCACGTAGTTCGTGACGTCCACCGACAGCGAGATCGAACGCACCCCGGCCAGCGCCAGCCGCCGCCGCATCCACCACGGCGTCGGCGCGGTCGGGTCCACACCGGTCACGCGGCGGAACACGAACCGCGAGCACGCGCCCGGGTCGTCGATGCGCACCGAACGCGACGGGCGCTCGTCCTCCGGCACGTTCCGCGCCGCCGGGTCGCCGAACGGCACGTCCAGCGCGTTGGACAGCTCCCGGGCGAGACCGCGCACCGAGAAGCAATAGCCGCGGTCCGGGGTGATGGACAGCTCGATCACCGAGTCGTCCAGCCCCACCAGCTCGGTCGCGTCCGCGCCCGGATCTGCGACGCCCGCGGGCAGCACCAGGATGCCGCTGTGGTCCTCGCCGATGCCCAGCTCCTTGGCCGAGCAGATCATGCCTTCGCTGACGCGGCCGTAGGTCTTGCGCGAGGAGATCTCGAAGCCGCCCGGCAGCACCGTGCCCGGCAGCGCCACGACCACCAGCTCGCCCTCGTCGAAGTTCGTGGCCCCGCACACGATGCCCTGGGTGCGCTGCTCGCCCGCGTCGTCCGCGCCGATCTCCACGCGGCAGAACCGGATCGGCTTCTTGAAGCCGCTCAGCTCCTCGACCTCGGCGACGCGGCCCACCACCAGCGGGCCGCTCACCTGCGCCAGGTGGATGACGTCCTCGACCTCCAGCCCGATCCGGACGAAGGCGTCGGCCAGGGTCTCGGCCGTGGCGTCCGCGGGCAGCTCCAGGTGCTCGGCCAGCCAGGAAACCGGAATCCGCACTTGCTCAGGTCCTTCTCTCTCGCGGCGGGACGGGTCAGGATTCGACGCCGAACGGCGCGGTGAACCGGACGTCGCCCTCGATCATGTCCCGCATGTCCGGGATGCCGTTGCGGAACTGCAGGGTGCGCTCCAGGCCCATGCCGAACGCGAACCCGGTGTACCGGCCGGGGTCCACGCCGCAGGCGCGCAGCACGTGCGGGTCGACCATGCCGCAGCCGCCCCACTCGACCCAGCCCGCGCCGCCCTTCTTCTGCGGGAACCACACGTCCAGCTCCGCGGACGGCTCGGTGAACGGGAAGAAGCTCGGGCGCAGCCGGGTCGCCGACTCCGGCCCGAACATCGCGCGGGCGAACGCGTCCAGCGTGCCCTTCAGGTGCGCCATCGTCAGGCCCTCGTCCACCGCCAGGCCCTCGACCTGGTGGAACACCGGGGTGTGCGTGGCGTCGAGCTCGTCGGTGCGGAAGGTCCGGCCCGGGCAGACCAGGTAGACCGGCAGGTCCCGGCTCAGCAGCGAGCGCACCTGCACCGGCGAGGTGTGCGTGCGCAGCACCAGGCCGGAGTCCTCCGGGGCGACGTGGAAGGTGTCCTGCATGGTGCGGGCCGGGTGGTCCTTGCCGAAGTTCAGCGAGTCGAAGTTGAACCACTCCGCCTCCAGCTCGGGCCCTTCGGCGACCTCCCAGCCCATCGCCACGAAGCTGTCCGCGACCTGCTCGATGAGCTGCGTGATCGGGTGCCGGGCGCCCGCCGGAACCCGGTTCGACGGGAGCGTGACGTCCACCGACTCCTCGCGCAGCACCCGCTCGTCCCGCTCGGCCTGCAACGCCGCGCGGCGCTCGTCGAAAGCGCCCTGGATGGCGTCGCGCGCTTCGTTGACCCGCTTGCCCGCGTCGGAACGCGCCTTCGGCGGCAGCGCGCCGATCTCTCGGCGGGCGGTCAGCAGCGGGGAACGCTCCCCCAGGTGCGCGGGCTTCACGGCGGCCAGCTCGTCGAGGCCGGCCGCTTCGTCGAACGCCTTGCGGGCCTCGACCACGGCGCGGTCGAGCGTCTCCGGCGCGAGCGCGGCGACCTCTTTGGGGTCGTACGAGTCGTTGGCTGCAGACATCGTTAGTGCATGACTCCCGTCGTTCGTCCGGCGTCACCGGTGCTGCGCAGTTCGGAATCCCGGGCACCCCGGAAGCCCGGCCGCCGGCGCGGTGTGGGTCCGCCGGCGCCGACCGGCGAGTTCCGCACTGCGAGCGCTCACTGGGTGAGTGACACGGGCGCGCCGCATCCACCTGAGTCTATGCGACCAGGTCGAGCACATTTCGCGCAGCCATGTCACCGGCGTGTTCGTCCCGCAGGCGCGATCGCCGCTTCACCGTCCGTGGCGCCTGGCGCGTGCCGAGCCGTAGAGGCAGACCGCCGCGGCGGTGGCCAGGTTCAAGCTCTCCGCATCCCCGTAGATCGGCACCCGCAGCGAGGTGTCCAGCTCCGCGGAAACCTCCGGCGGCAGCCCGTGGGCCTCGCTGCCGAACACCCACGCGGTCGGAGTGCTCAGCTCGCCCTGCACCGCGGCGGTGTCCACGTCGTCCCGCGCGTGCCCGTCCGCACCGACCAAGCGCAGCCCGGCGTCCCGGCAGGCGCGGAGCACTCCGATCGCGTCCCGGTCCCGGGCGACGGGCAGGTGGAACAGGCTCCCGGTGGAAGCCCGCACCGCCTTGCCGTTGTACGGGTCCACGGTGTCCCCGGCGAACAGCACCGCGCCGGCACCCGCTGCGTCGGCGACCCGCACGACGGTGCCCGCGTTGCCCGGATCGGACACTCCCAGCAGCACCGCGACCAGCGCCGGGCGCTGCGCCA
>NZ_JAFRFW010000646.1:0-1916 GCF_017434145.1 Saccharopolyspora sp.
CAATAACTAGACCATTCGTCCATGGGCGCCGAAAACCCAAGGCGGGAGAGTTGACCGAACCGTTACGCGGCGCGTGCTCGCCGACGTCCGGGCCCTCCGCCGAATACTTGTCAGACGTTCGGACGACACGGCCGAGCCGCGGTCTCATGCAGCCGATCGCGTTGCCACAGCGTGGAATTCGAGCCAACCGCCCGCCTCGGCTC
Organism: Saccharopolyspora sp.; assembly: GCF_017434145.1. NCBI lineage: Bacteria > Bacillati > Actinomycetota > Actinomycetes > Pseudonocardiales > Pseudonocardiaceae > Saccharopolyspora > Saccharopolyspora sp. Next base: position 204 of record NZ_JAFRFW010000646.1, read on the forward strand.
ACTTCCCGCGAAGACGGCCGATTCGCTTGATCCGGTCCAGCAGGGTGCCGAGCATCATGCGCAGCGCGCTCGGTGCGGCGTGGGACCGCTGCGGTGCTTCTCCGGTGGTGGCGGCCTGGCGGACCGAGTCGGCGAACTGCTCGAACATGCGTCGGCTGATGTCGCCTGCCAGCGCTCGGCCGAACTGGGCGATGCGGCCGGTCAGGTACACGGCCGCGTCGGCGCGGAGTTCCGTCCCCGCTGCGGTCGCGTGCGCCCGCAGCGTGATGTCGGCCTGGGTTTGCGCCCCTCCGGTGTCCTGCCCCTGCGCCAGCACGCGGATCGTCCCGGTTTCCCGGTCCTGTTCGAGCACCCGGGCGACCCCGTGGAACGAGAGCTTGATGGGTCCGACCGCGACTCGCGCGCGTCCGGCGTAGAGCTGGTCGCCGAGTTCCTCGGTGAGCTCCGCGCCGGGAAGGCATCCCGCCAGCACGTGCACGTCGTCGAGCACCCGCCACACCTGATCGAACGGCAGCTCCAAGGCGGTGTCCACCTGCACCGCGCTCGTCGGATCTCCCTCGGGGAGCACGATCTCCACGTTCCCGGCAGGTTCGCCCGACGGTTCTGCGTTCTCCTCGATGACCGTGGCCGACTGGCCGCCGGAGCGGCCGACCAGCGCCCGCCGGGCGCAGTTGCCCGGCTCGGGGATTCCCTCCGGGTGCGCGGCGCGGGTTTCGGAGACGGCGGTCATGATGTTCCGGTAGCCGGTGCAGCGGCAGATCACGCCGGACAGCTCCGCGGGGAGCTCCTCGTCGGTGACCTCGGGTTCGTTGCTGAGCAGGTCGTAGGAGCTGAGCAGGAAACCCGGGGTGCAGAAACCGCATTGCAGGGCGTGGTTCCGCCCGAAGGACTCCTGCAGCGGGTGCAGGTCGTCCGGACGCCCGAGCCCTTCGACGGTGACGACCTCGGAGCCGTCGAGCTGGCAGGCGAACAGCAGGCAGGCGCGGACTGCTTCGCCGTCGACCAGCACGGTGCACATCCCGCAGACCCCGTGCTCGCAGCCGACGTGGGTTCCGGTCAGTCCCAGGTGGTCGCGCAGCGCGTCCGCCAGCGTGACGCGGGCGGGGAGGTTCAGCACCGCGGGTGTGCCGTTGACCGTGAACCGCACTTCGACGGTTTCGCCGGCTTCGGCGCGGACCGGTCGAAGGCCTTCCTGCACGGGTTCTCGTGCGCTCGTCATGCTTCCACCTCCGCTGTGCCGCGCACCGCACGGCGGTATGCCTTGGCTGTTTCGCGGGGCGCCAGCGCGCGCAGGAGGCGCCGGCGGTAGCCGTTCGACGCGTGCGCGTCGCCGTCGGTGTCGACGACCTCGCGCACCACGTCGTCGAGCGCACCGGCCAGCTCGGACTGGTCGCCACCGGCCGTGCGGACGAGGCCGGTCAGGTCACGGGTGACGGGCCGGTCGGAAACTCCGAAAGCCGTCATCGTCGCGGCGGACACGCCGCCGCCGTCATCGACGCGGACGTGCGTTGCTACTCCGGCCAGCGCGAAGTCACCGTGCCTGCGCGCGATCTCCGCGAAGCCGAAGCCCTCCCCCGGCCCGGCCGCGGGGAAGGAGACCGCGGCCAGAACGTCCTCTGCACGCAGTGCGGTCGTCATCGCCCCGTCGAAGAACCCGCGGGCTCGAACGGCGCGTTCGCCCTCGGGGCCCGCCAGGGTCAGCTCCGCGTCCAG
>NZ_JAFRFW010000647.1:0-2652 GCF_017434145.1 Saccharopolyspora sp.
CTGGCGCCGCTGGGCGCGGACCGCTCGCACGCGCTGGCGGAGGCGATGCGCACGCTGCGCGCGGCCAACGGCGACAGCGACGGTTTCTGACCGCGCAGGATCAGCAGCCGGTGCCGCGATGCGGCCGTCCCGCCAGCGGCAGTCGCGCCCGCACCGACCATTCGCCGTCGTAGCCGGTCACCCACGCTTGTTCGAGCACCGCAGGAGGCGGCAGGTGCCCGGCGATGCCCGCCGCGATGCTCCGCGCGTCCGAAGTGGACACATCCATCGCGACGGTCAGGTGCGGGTCCACGTCGTCGCCGTGCGAGCCGCCGTAGGGAACCAGGTGCGGCCAGCGGGACCGGACCGCGTCGGTGAGCTCGCGCAGCGGTTCGAGCGGTTCGGGCCGCAGCGCGACGAAGCCGTGGTCCGGCTCCGGCAGGGCGAACTCGACGCGCGGCGCGGTCCGCCGCGCGAACAGCGCGCGCAGCTCGTCCAACACCGGATCGTCCACTTCGGACAGCGGCAGGAACGGGTAGAGCACCGTGATGTGCGCGGGAACGCCGTCCCGCACCGCTCCGGGATAGTCGGCGGCCACCTCCCGCAGCAGCGCATCGGCACCGGGAACCGGCAGCAGCAGCGCCGTCACACCATGTTCGGGCATGGTGCCGTTATACTGCCGCGGCACCCGGTTTCCCCGCGCACCCGGTTTCCCCGCGCACCCGGTTTCCCCGCGCACCCGGTTTCCCCGCAGCAGGACGACCGGGCGGCACGCGCGCAGTCGCGACACCGCGGCGATCACCGTTGGAGATCGTCAACGGTCTTCTTCCACTCGTGTTTGGGGCCGCCGCGATTCAGCGTGTGCCCGGCATCGCGCTGTTCCACGACCATGTAGTAGCGCGAACCTTGCACCGTGATCGGAATGCGGTTGCTGGCACGCGGGTGGAAGTGCTCGACTTGGCCGACTTCCCGGTTCTCCCCGAACACCCGGGACCGCCGGGCGTCGCCGGAAACCGTCTCCAGCAACTGCTGCCCTGCGAGCAGGCGGGTGACCAGAACGCTTCGCATATAACCGGCGACCTCTTTACCGTACGAATCCAGCTTGTCTTCATCGTCGGTCATGTCGGCCGCCGGCCTGGGAGCGACGTTGTACGACCGGCGAACCTCTTTCGCCAATTCGCGTTCATTTCCCTCGACCAGCCATGCGAGCAGCGCTTTCGCTTCGTCGTCGCTGAGGATCGACATCACCACGTCCTGCGGACTGGCCTTCAACATCACGTGGAAACGGTGCTTGTCGTCCGGGCTTTCGGCGCCCCGGGTCACGTCGTAGTACTTGTACTGCACCTCTTGGAACAACACCTGCGTGAGCAGGGAGCGGAGGTTCGGCCAGCGAACTTCCGGCCCTTGCGTCCGAGCCCTCCAGCGCTCGGCGACTTCAGCGGCCAGAGCGGCACCCCCCTCCCTGGCCTTCCGGTAGCGCACGGCATCCACTTGCTCCGGCCGGTTGAAGAACTTCTCGAAATCCTTGTCGTCGGCTTTTTCCGGTCGCCAGCCCAGCTTTCCGTAAGGGGTCGAAACATTGGTCTGCTGATTCGAGTTGGGCGTCACGTGGGACGACGTTCGCAATTTGGCGGAGCGCGTCGCCGGGGTGAGCTTGTACCGCTTCTCCGCAGCAGTCCGCAATGTCTTGTTGTAACTCAATATGCGCTCTTTCAGGTTCCCTTTCGTGCCGAGAGCTTTTCGCAGGTTCTCCCGCGCCGTGAGCAGTGCGGCCGAGCCGTATTCAGCGGATGTCAGCGGACCGTAGATCAGTTCTACCGATGGAACGTCGCCGGACCTTCCCATCCCCTCGACCTCTAATTGCAGGACCGGACGGCCGACTTCCGTCTGCTCCGCCGTGCTGGCCAGCAAATCCGTGTTCTTGACCGATTCGCCTTCGGGAACGTCCAGATTGACGTTCCCCAGCTCGATCTCGAGACCCACCACGCGGGGATTGTCCAGGCCCTTCGGCTGCTTTCTCGAACCTTTTTCACCATCCGCTTCACCGGACTGGTACTCCGCGATTTCGGCCCGTACAAATTCGCTGGTGACATGCGGTTTTTCCACCAGCCGCCGCAACCGTTCTTGCGATCCAGGGGTAGCGTCCTGAACCACGGCGCCGGGGTCGGCCGGATTCTTCTTGTCGTCGATGTCACCACTCGTCCGGCGGATCTCGAAGAACGTGATGAAGTCCGAGTCCCCGGCCAAACCGTGCTGCTGCAGCTCAGCTTGGAATTCAGGCAACGCCATGCGTTGCACGGGATGTCCGGCGGCTACCGGGTTACCACCACCGCGCCCGCGTTCCACCAGCTTGGCCACCTCGGAGTTTCCGAGCACGCCTTGCAGCCGCGCGAGCTCCGCGGCGGGAAGCGGATCCCGCACCTGAGCCGGTGCCGCCGTCGCGCGCACCGCATCGGATTTTCTCGAAGTTTCCGCATCGCGCCGCTCGTGCGCTCGCATGATCGTCTCCCGGAAGTCGTGGACAGCCCGCTGCCCGGACCTTGCCACCTGCCGGCAACACGGCCGCAGGAGCTGGCGGGCAAAGCCGAGAGCAAGATCTTTGCCCTGCAGGACGTCCGCACCACGGTTCCGGCTCGCGGTCCGGGTCCGGCCTCGGCCGAATCAGCGACTCCA
>NZ_JAFRFW010000648.1:0-2887 GCF_017434145.1 Saccharopolyspora sp.
CACCGCGGAGCCGGTCGCGGCCCCGGCGTCCGGTGCGCCGCGCGAGTCGGAGGCGAAACTCCCCGGTGCACCGGCGAACTGATGCCCGCGCGGCTTGCTGATCAAGACCGTCCGATGTGGTCCGCGAGCGGCGAGTGCGCTTCGCCCGGCAACGCGGGATCAGCTCGGCTCAGGACTGCTAGCGCCGACGCTGCGCGGGGTTCGCCTGCTGGGCGGCCTTCTCCTTCTGGCGGGCGGCTTCCTTGCGGACCTCGGCCTGGGTGGCGCGCTCGTGCTCGAGCCACTCCGGCATTTCCGCCTTCAACGCCTTGATCTGCTCGGTGGTCAGCGGCTCGGTGATCCCGCCCCGCGCGAGAGCACCGATCGAAACGCCCAGCCGCGCCGCCACGACCTGCCGCGGGTGCGGGCCGTCGCGGCGCAGTTCCTGCAACCACTCGGGCGGGTCGGCCTGCAGCGCGTTGAGCTCGTCGCGCGAGACCACGCCCTCCTGGAACTCCGCGGGCGTGGCTTCGAGGTAGACGCTGAGCTTCTTCGCGGCGGTGGCGGGCTTCATCGTCTGGCTGGTCTTGCGCGACGTCATGCCCCCAGGGTATCGGCCGGGTGACCGGCCCCGGCACCGACGCCCGGAAGACTGCGGCCGGTAGCCTGGCGGCGTGGCAGCCGACGCGTCTTTCACGCTCGCCTACGTTCCGGGCGTGACGCCCGACAAGTGGGTGCGCAAGTGGCAGGAACGGGTGCCTGGGGTGCCGCTGCACCTCGTCCAGGTCCCCGCTGCCGGCGCCGACGGCATGGTGCGCGAGCGCGAAGCCGACGCGGTCCTGCTGCGGCTGCCGATCGACAAGACCGGCCTGCACGCGATCCCGCTCTACACCGAGACGACCGTGGTGGTCACACCCAAGGACCACGTGGTGACCGCAGCCGACGAGGTCGGTCCTGCGGACCTGGCGGACGAGATCCTGCTGCATCCCCACGACGACACACTCGAGTGGGAGCAACCACCCGGACGGCCCGCGATCGAGCGCCCGGCCACGACCGCGGACGCGATCCAGCTGGTGGCGGCCGGTGTCGGGCTGCTGGTCGTGCCGCAGTCGCTCGCCCGGCTGCACCACCGCAAAGACCTCACCTATCGGCCGCTGGCCGAGGTCCCGCAGTCCGGTGTGGCGCTGTCCTGGCTGGAGGACGAGACGACCGACCTGATGGAGCAGTTCATCGGCATCGTCCGCGGCCGCACGGTCAACAGCACCCGCGGTCGCCAGCACGAGCAGGCACCGGCCAAGCGCAAGAAGACCGAGCGCGACGGCAAGAAGCCCGCCGCCCGCAAGTCGGCCGCGAAGCCCCGGCCGGGTCCTCGCGCGCCGAACGGCAAGCGCGGCAAACCTCGCCGCCGCTGACTCGGCTCGCGCTACCCGGCGCGATGCCGGACCGGGCACCAGCCGCTGCGGCTGCTGGAGCGCACAGCGGTCACCGGTATGCGGTCGCCGTGCAACCGCCACTGACGGCCGTCGTGGCACCAGTGCAGCAGCTCCTCCCGCCACGGTTGTTCGGCCAGCATCCGCCGCTCGTGCAGCTCGGCTTGGACGGCGCCGAACTCGCGCAGGTTGGCGACCAGCCGCCCGGTCAGCGCCCGCAGGCGGGCCAGGGCCGGGTGAACAGCAACGACGCGACGCATGCGAGCAGCATGAACAACCCGGAGGCCGCCGACCATGGCACGATCGGCGTGGTCCCCCGATCTCGGCGCCGGTTCCGAACCCGCTGATCGCCCGGCTCGTCCTCGGCGGCGTCACCCGGATCGCCCGCGACTCGCGGGGAAACCGCCGAGCAGCCGCTCCGTCCTAAACGGACGAATCAGGTGCCGCCGAGGAGGCGGCCGGTGAGCCGGTGGCCCTGCCGGGTCAGCTCCTCGAGCGTGGCGCGCAAGCGGGCTTCGTCGAGGACCGGCTCGGCCACCCCTTCCGACAGCTGGGTGACGATCGTGCGGCGCACCCACTCGCGGACGAACGACGCGGTCACGCCCTCGGTCGCGGCGATCAACTCGGCAGGGTCGGCCACGTCGAGCCGGGGCCGGTGCAGGAAGGTGACCAGCTCGTTGCCGTAGTGGTCACCGATGCGGATCGGAACTCTCAGGACACAGTGGACGAACTCACGGCCATTCCCCGCCGAGCCCGTAGGCGCGGGCAGCGTTGCCGCCGGCGATCCCGCGGACGAGCCGTTCCGCGTCGGTTGCGGCCAGCACGTCCTCGCCGAGCCACCGGTCGATCAGGCGCCCGAACCGCTCGCGCCACAGCAGCGCGCCGAGGTGGTGCAGCTCGGGCAGTCCGAACCCGTCCGATGAGAAGCAGACGGCGGGCCACGGCGCGATTTCCAGTGTTTCGGCCAGCACCGCGGCGGCCTGCGCACCCACGTGCGGGATCGTCAGTCCGAGATCGACCAGCACGTGCGGGTAAGCGTGCGCCAGGTATGCGGCGTTGCGGTGAAACGGCCAGCAGTGCAGCAGCACCAGCGTCGGACCAGTATCCACTGTGGATCGAATGAAGTCGGTCAGCAGCAGCGGATCCGCCTCGTGCAACCGCAAGTCCGGGTCGCCGAACCCGGTGTGCAGCTGCAACGGCAAACCCAGCTCGGCCCCGATCGAGGCGCCCAGGTGCACCAGCCAAGCCAGCAGCACCGGATCCCGCAGCCTGCGGTCCGGTCCGGACAACCACGCCGCGGCCCGCGAATCCACCTGCCCGGAGCCCGGGCGTCGATCCGGCATCCGCAAGCCGCAGCGGTAGGCCACGACGCTTTTGAGCCCGATCGCGTTCGCCGCCTGCGAGCGGATCTCCCGCTCCACCTCGGCGGCCAGGCATGCGGCCGGCACCCCGCGTTCCGCGACCTGTTCGGCGACGGC
>NZ_JAFRFW010000649.1:0-1532 GCF_017434145.1 Saccharopolyspora sp.
CGGGTGTGCCGCCGGCGCCGGCTCCGGCTCCTGACCCCGGGCCGGGTGTGCCGCCGAGCCCGGCCCCGCCCGTTCGCTGAGGCGCTTCGGCACTGCACGGCGGACGCCGGGAGGTCGGCGGCCTCCCGGCGCCCGCGCGCGGCTCACTCGTACCGCGCGGTGTCCCCCGAGCCGCGCCGCACGCTTGCCGGTTCACCGCTGGAGAAATCGATGACGGTGGTCGGCTCGGTGCCGCAATCGCCGGAATCGACCACCGCGTCCACGACGTGGTCCAGCCGGTCCTTGATCTCCCAGCCCTGGGTGAGCGGTTCTTCCTCGTCCGGCAGCAGCAGCGTGCTCGACAGCAGCGGCCCGCCGAGCTCGGCCAGCAGCGCCTGCGCCGTGACGTGGTCCGGGATGCGGATCCCGACGGTCTTGCGCTTCGGATGCATCAGCCTGCGCGGCACTTCTTTGGTGGCGGGCAGGATGAACGTGTAACCGCCCGGCGTGCACGCCTTGATCGCGCGGAACACCGCGTTGTCCACGATCACGAACTGGCCGAGCTGCGCGAAGTTCCGGCACACCAGCGTGAAGTGGTGCCGCTCGTCGAGCTTCCGGATGGACCGGATGCGATCCACCCCGCTCTTGTTGTCCAGCCCGCAGCCGAGCGCGAAGCACGAGTCGGTGGGGTAGGCGATCACCCCGTCGCCGCGCACGACGTCGGCGACCTTGCCGATCGAGCGGGGTTGCGGGTTGTCCGGGTGCACGTCGTAGTACCTGGCCACCCGCCGACCCTAATCCCGCGCGGAAGCACCTCCGCTGCTGCCCACAAGGACGTCGCTGCTGCCCCCCCCGGGGTCCGGTCTTGACGTCCGGTTCAGTGGCGGTATGCGATCACGTGTGATCCGGCGGGCGAGCGCGCCGCGGCGCAAGTGAAGTGGCCGGAGTCCGGCGGAGAGGAATGCGATGAGCGAGCTCAAGACCGTCGTCCTGGACGACGACCCCACCGGCACCCAATCGGCCTCCGGTGTCGCGGTGCTGCTGCGCACTGACCGCAGCCACATCGCAGAAGCCGTCCGCGGCAACCGTTCGGTCTACGTGCAGACGAACAGCCGCGCGTTGCCCGAGCCGGAGGCCGTCGAGCTGGTCGAGCACATCCGCCGCACCGTGCAGGAGACCGCAGGCGCTCCGGTGCGTTTCGTGCTCCGCGGCGATTCCACGCTGCGCGGGCACGATTTCGCGGAAAGCGACGCGTTCGCCACACCGGACGGCGTGCTGCTGTTCGTGCCCGCGTTCCCCGCGGGCGGGCGCACGACGCGCGGGGGAGTCCACTACGTGCGCCTCGGCGACCGTGAACTTCCGGCAGGGGAGACGGAGTTCGCCCGCGACCCGGTGTTCGGCTACCGCAGCTCCGCGCTGGCCGACTACGTCGCGGAGAAGGGCGACCGCGTCGGCGTGCCCGTGGACCTGGAGCAGGTGCGCGAGTCCGGGGGAGTGGCCCGCGCGCAGCTGGAAGCTCCGGCGGGTTCGGTCGGCGCTCCGGACGCGGTGAC
>NZ_JAFRFW010000650.1:0-2449 GCF_017434145.1 Saccharopolyspora sp.
GTGCGGATCGACGGTTCATTCGCCGTCGCGTCCCCGGGTCGGGGCCACGCCGTTCGGCATCCCCGCGCCGCCGTCGTCGCCGCCCGGGCTGTCGTTCCCGCCACCGGGGCAGCCGAACAGGCCGCAGCCGGAGCCGGGACCGGGCCGCGACGACTCGGTCTCGCTCTCCGACGTCTCGCTCTCGCTGCTCGTGGGCGGCAGCGAAGACGTGGTCGGCGGCAACGAGGACGTGGTCGGCGGCGGTGCCGTGGTGGACGGCGCCGGCGGCGGTGGCGGCGGCTTCACCTGGTACTGGCCGATCGGCGTCGGCTTCGGGAACTGCTCCACCGGCAGGTTCTTGTGGTAGGCGTTCATGAACTCCTGCCAGACGTCACCTGGCAGTCCGCTGCCGTAGAACGACTTGCCGGTCTTGTCCCGCACCGCAACGGGCTTGCCGTTCTCGTCCGCGAGCATCCCGACCGCGGTGGACAACTGCGGCGTGGTGCCGATCATCCACGCGTTCTGGTTGTCACCGGTCTCGGCGAACTGGTGGGTACCGGTCTTCGACGCCACCGGCCGGTTGCGGTCCAGCGGCAGCTTGGAGTGCTCGGCCACCCCGAGCATCGACTCGATGACGTTCGCGGCGATGTTCTTGGACTTCTCGCCGTCCTTGTCGAACGCGGGCTGCGGCGGCGGGGACGAGAAGGTCTCCGACTTCACGGAGTTCTCGACCTTCTGCACGAACCTCGGCTGCACCCGTTTGCCGTCGTTGGCGAAGGTGCCATATGCGGAGGCCATGTCGATGGTGCGCACCGGGTAGGCACCCAGCGCGATACCGGAGTCGATGGTGCCGTCCGCGTTCTGCAGGCTCGGCTTGCCGCTGAACTGGGCCGGGATGCCCGCGTCGATCGCGGCTTCGCGGACCGAGGGCGGTCCGAACCGCACCGCCATGTTGACGAACACGGTGTTCACCGACTCGTTCATCGCTTCGCGGACGCCGCAGTTCTTGGGGTCATCGCAGGTCGAGCCTTCGGCGTTGGAGAACTTCGTACCGGCGATCATCTGGTTGTTGCTGCCGTCGTAGGTCTCGCCCAGGCCGTAGCCCTTCTTCAGGCCCGCGGCCGCGACGAACGGCTTGAACGACGAACCCGGCGGCTGCGGCGAACCGGCGTAGTCGAAGAAGACGTTGTCACCGCCGCCGTAGTAGGCGCGCACGTTGCCGGTCTTCGGCTCGACCGCTGCGAGCGTGGTGTGCAGGTTCTGGGGCTGGCCCTGCAAGGTGCGCTGGACGGCTTCCTCCGCGGCCCGCTGCGCGTTGGGATCGATGTTCGTGGTGATCGTGTAGCCGCCGAGGGACAGCGCCTGCTGGTCGTAACCCTCCCGTTCGAGCTCCGCGAGGACCTGCTTGCGGACGTGCAGGTGGGAGCTGCCGTCGCCCTTGCTGGTCCACGCGTCGCGCGGACGGGTCTCGGGCAATTGCATCGCGTCGCGTTCGGCCTTGCTGACGAACTTGTTCGCCAGCATCTGCCCGGCCACGTACTCCCAGCGGCTCTGCGCCTGTTCCTTGTCCGCGCGCGGGTCGTTGTCGTAAGGGCGCTGCACCATGCCGGCGAGCACTGCGGCCTCACTCGGATTGAGCTCCGAGGGCAGCTTGCCGAAGTACGCCTCAGCAGCGTCGTGGATGCCCCGCGCGCCCCGCCCGTAGTAGGCGGTGTTCATGTAAGCCTTGAGGATGTCGTCCTTGCTCTGCTGGTTCGTCACCTTGTAGGCGATGACGACTTCCTTCACCTTGCGCGTGATCGAGTACTCGTCCTGGTCCAGCGCGAGCTTGACGTACTGCTGAGTCAGCGTGGAACCGCCGCCCTGGCCACCGACGAACTGGTTGAACACCGCGCCGGCGATCCCCCTGATGGAGAACCCGGGGTTGCTGTAGAAGGACGCGTCCTCGGCCGCGACGGTGGCGTCGAGCATCGGTTTCGCCACTTCTTTGCGCAGGTCGCGGATCATCGTCGTCCCGCCGCCCTCGGGCTCCACGCGGGTCATCTCTTGGCCGTTGGCGTAATTGATCGTGATGGTCTGCTGGGTCTCACTGGCGATCTTCTCCGGGTTCGGGACCTCCCACATGGTGTAGCCCCAGGCGAAGGTGCCGATGCCAAGCAGCAGCATCGCGGCCGCGGCCACGTAGCAGCCGCGGCGTATCCGGCGCCAGATCACCTTGCGCTTGGCCTTGCTGGCGCTCATCTCGTCGTCCGGGAAGAGACCGTCCGGATCGTCGTCGTACGGGCCGTCCGCGTAGGCGCCATCCGAATACCCGTCGTCGAAGTCGTCGTAGTCGTCGTAGCGCCCGCCGTCCGAATAAGAGCTGTCCGAGTAGTAGTTGTACCCGGCGGCACGGGATTCGGGGGTGAGCAGCTCCGGCGCGCGCATGGCACCGCCCGCGCCGCCCGCCGCGCCCGCGGCACCGGCGGCA
>NZ_JAFRFW010000651.1:0-2082 GCF_017434145.1 Saccharopolyspora sp.
CGGGACGTGACGACCATGTCGGGTCCGGCCCCGCTGGACCCGGGCGCACCGGCCCGATGAGCCCGCGCGGCGGTGCTGCGCGTCGGCGGGCGGCTGGCGGGCATGGTGCTGCCCAACATCGGCGCCTTCATCGCCTGGGGACTGTGCAGCGCGCTGTTCACGCCGGCCGGCTGGCTGCCGAACCCCTACCTCGCGCAGCTCAACGAGCCGATGATCAAGCTGCTGCTGCCGCTGCTGATCGGCTACACCGGCGGCAGCCAGGTGCACGGCAGGCGCGGAGCGGTGGTCGGCGCGGTGGCCACCGCAGGCATCGCGACCGGCGCGGACATCCCGATGTTCCTCGGCGCGATGATCGTCGGACCGCTGGCGGGCTGGGTGCTCAAGCAGTTCGACGAGCGGGTCGGCAAGCACGTCGCGCCCGGCTTCAAGATGCTGGTGGACAACTTCTCCGCCGGGATCATCGGTGGTGTGCTGGCGATCCTGGGAATGCTGGCGATCGTCCCGGTCATCGAAAGCGCCACGGTCACCATCGGCCAGGGGGTGCGGCTGCTGATCGGGATGCACCTGCTGCCGCTGGTGTCGGTGTTCGTGGAGCCGGCCAAGGTGCTGTTCCTGAACAACGCCGTCAACCACGGGGTGCTCGGGCCGCTCGGCGTCTCGGAGTCGATGAGCACCGGCAAGGCCATCGAGTTCCTCGTCGAACCCAACCCGGGGCCCGGTTTGGGGCTGCTGCTGGCGGTCGCGCTGTTCGGGGCGCCCGCGATGCGTTCCAGCGCGCCGGGCGCGATGGTCATCCAGTTCCTCGGCGGCATCCACGAGATCTACTTCCCGTACGTGCTGGCCGCACCGCGGTTGCTGCTGGCCACCGTCGCCGGTTCCGCCGCCGGGGTGTTCGTGTTCAGCGTGACCGGTGCCGGCGTCGTCGCCACGCCGTCGCCGGGCAGCGTCGTGGCGGTGCTGGCGGTGACGCCGAAGGGCGGTTTCCCCGGCGTGATCGCCGGTATCGCGGCTTCCGCGGTGGTGTCGTTCGCGGTCGCCGCGCTGCTGCTCAAACTGCGCCGGGAGCCCGCGGCCGGGGTCGCGGAAGGAGGTGCGGTCTCGTGAGCCTGTGGCGGGCGATCGGATTCGCGCTGACCGGCAAGTCGCGGCCCGCCCGGATACCGGACGGGCAGGACCCGGAGTCCTCCCGCGTCGCGGAACCGGCCGGGTCCGCGCGGCGCGCTGCCGAGGAGCACTGGACGGGCACGATCGAAGGTGCCGAGGTGCGCAAGGTGATCGTCGCCTGCGACGCGGGGATGGGCAGCAGCGCCATGGTCGCCGCCCAGCTCGCGGGCAGGCTCAAGCCCTACGACGTGTCGGTGGCCGCGGCCTCGGTCACGCACATCCCGGACGACGCGGATCTGGTGCTGTGCCAGGAGACCATGCTGGAGCGGGCGCGCCGGGAGGACACCGGCTCGGCGGTGATCATGGGTTTTCGCAGCTTCCTCGGCGACCCGGTGTTCGACCGGGTGGAGCAGGCGGTGCGGGACGGCGGTCCCCTTGGCGGCTCCGGATGACGGCGCAGCACCACCCGCCGCGGCCCGCCGCGGTCCGGCTCGGGTTGTGCGCGGCCGACCACTTCGAGGCGGTGCAGCAGTGCGGCCGGTCGCTGGTGGAGGCGGGCGCGGTCGACGAACCGTACGTCGCCGCGATGCACGAGCGGGAGAAGTCGGTCTCCACGCACATCGGCGAAGGAGTGGCGATTCCGCACGGCACCGCGGGATCCGGTGAGCACGTGCACCGCACTGCGCTGGTGGTGCTGCAATTCCCCGGTGGCGTGCGCTGGAGCGACGGCGCGCTGGTGCGGTTGTGCGTGGCGATCGCGGCCGGTTCCGGGCAGTCGGACGGAGCCGCCGAGGAACGCGGTGCCGGGTACCTGGACCTGCTGGCGGCGCTGGCGAAGGTGCTGATGGATCCGGCGCGCGCCGCGAGGCTCCGCGCGGCGCCGGACGCCGAGAGCGGGAAGGCGTACTGCCAGACCTCCACGGCGCCGAGCGCGAGCGGTCCTTCGCGCGCCGGCTGGTCGCTCCGGTCGCCGAACAC
>NZ_JAFRFW010000652.1:0-3277 GCF_017434145.1 Saccharopolyspora sp.
CGCTGGCCGGGCAGAGCATCTGGTCCGGCATCCGCGCGGTTCCCGCGGACAGCTACCTGCGGCTGCTCGGGCACCGGGCCACCGAGGTGCGCTGGTGGCACCCGCCGGAGCCGGAGGTGCCGTTGCGCCGGGGCGCGCGGTTCCTGCTGGAACGACTCGAATCCGCGATGGAAACCGGCGCGGGCGAGGCCGGGCGCGCCGGATCGGAGCTGTCCGGCGGAATGGAGTCGGCCGCGTTGTGCTCGCTCGCGGCCGCGCGGAATTCGGATCTGCTCGCGCTGCGGATGGGAAACGGCGGACGCGAATCCGCGGCGCCGGAATGGCGATCGGCCGAACCGCTCGTGCTGGACGACGCGGAACTCCCGGATATGTTCGCCGAACCGGACGCAGCGGCCGATCCAGAACATCCTTATCCGGGCTGGCGCACCGCCGCCCGCATCCGGTATTCCGCACGAATTCTCGGCGAACGCGGAGTGCGCAGGCATTTCGCCGCGCACGGCGGGGAAGAACTGTTCCACGACGGCCCCGCACATCTGCACGCACTGCTGCGGCACCGGCCGGTCACCGCGCTGCGGCGGCTGCGCGGCTACCGCGCGGCGCGGAATTGGGCGCTGCCACCGACGATTTCCGCGCTGCTGAGCGCACACGACGTCGGACGCTGGTGGCACGAACAGGCGGATCGGCTCACCGAGCCCTATCCCGACTCGAACGCCCCGCGACTGGACTGGGGAGCCGCCCCGGTACGCGTGGCGCCGTGGGCGAGCGCGGAAGCTGTGAGCACCACGCGTGCGCTGCTGCACCGGACCGCGCGCAAGACCGAGCGGCTGGCACCGGACCGGGCGACGCATCAGCTGCTGTCCGCGCTGCGCACCGGCGCGCCCGCGCACCGCAGGCTCGCCCGCAGCTACGCGGCGGCGGGCGTGCGGCTGGAGCTGCCGTTCCACGACGACCGGGTGGTGGAAGCGGTGCTGGCGGTGCGCCCGCACGAACGCTGCTCCCCGTGGGAGGACAAGCCGCTGCTGGCCGAGGCGATGCGCGAGGTGCTGCCCGGTGCCCTGCCGCGCAGGGCGAACACCGGCGACGGCGAGGCGATCCGCATCGGTTTCCGGCGCAACCGGGCCGCGATCCTGGCGTTGTTCGCCGATTCCGAACTCGCCCAGCACGATCTGATCGACACCGGCGTGCTGCGCAGGCACCTGCTGGCCCCGCACGTCGGCGAGCACACGCTGTTCCAGCTCGACCACCTGCTGGGCTGCGAGAACTGGCTGCGCAGCGCCACCCGAGAAAGCACCGGGAGAACGGATGTCCCTGCGACTGCGTCCTGACGTGGCCACCACCGACACCGCCGAGGGAACCGTGCTGCTCGACGAGCGCACCGGCCGGTCCTTCCAGCTCAACCGAACCGGCACGCACGTGCTGCGGGGTCTGCTGCTGGGGCAGGACACCGAACACATCGCCCAGGAACTCGCCGAGCGGCACCGGATCCCGCCGCACCGCGCGAAACGAGACGTGGCCACCATCGTGGAACGCCTGCGCAGCGTCACCCTGCTGGAGTCGGCATGAGCCTGCCCGTCACCCTGCCCGTCCGGGAGAACCTGCCGCTGCGCCAACGCGCTTCGGCCTTGCTGGCCGTCGGGCTGGCGCGGTTACTCGTGCTGCTGCGCCCCGCGCGACAGCTCAAGCTGCTGCGCTTCGCCCGCCGCCGGGCCGTGCCCGCGAGTGCCACGCTGGCGCTGGCGGCCAGGCGCGATGTCCTCGCGGTGAGTCCGCGCAGCGCCGACTGCCCGCTGCGGCGGTCCATCGCCACGGCGCTGCTGTGCCGCGCGCGCGGAGTGTGGCCCACCTGGTGCACGGGCGTGCGCACCGCGCCGTTCGCGGCGCACGCCTGGATCGAGGTCGACGGCCACCCCGTCGGCGAACCGCACGCGTCGGCGCATTACCGCCGCCTGCAAAGCATCCCGCCGCGCTGAGCGCTCAGCGCCTCGCGGTTCACTGCTCGGTGGCGCGGCTCTGCAGGGCGGCGTGCTTGTCGTGGACCATCGATTCCAAGTCGGACTGGAACCGGGCCATCGCGGTCCGCAAGCGCGTGCCGAGCTCCCCGGAATCCGCGGCGAGCGTGCGAACCGCGAGCAGCCCCGCATTGCGCGCACCGCCGACCGAGACCGTCGCGACCGGCACGCCCGCGGGCATCTGCACGATCGACAGCAGCGAGTCCATCCCGTCCAGGTGCTTCAACGGCACCGGCACGCCGATCACCGGCAGCACCGTCGCCGCGGCCACCATGCCCGGCAGGTGCGCCGCTCCCCCGGCCCCGGCGATGATCGCCCGCAGGCCGCGGTCGGCGGCGCTGCGCGCGTAGTCCAGCATCCGCTGCGGGGTGCGGTGCGCGGACTACACGCCGACCTCGTAGGGCACGTCGAACTCGCTGAGCGCTTCCCCGGCGGCCTGCAGCACCGGCCAGTCCGAGTCGCTGCCCATGATCACGCCGACCAGCGGCTGCACCATCCCGATCCCTTCCACACGCACACCAACGACGTCGAGTGAACGGACTGTTCGCCCCAATAGATTGGTCGAACGGTCCGTTCACTCAGAACCTTCGGCCGGGCAGCGCCGCTCAGTGCACGAGGTGGCCGTCGGCCCATTCCCCGTGCGACAGGAAGTGCGCGGCCAGGTCGGCCTCGCGGCGCACCGCGCTCATGTCCTCGCCGAGCACGTTCACGTGCCCGATCTTGCGCCCTGGGCGCTCGGCCTTGCCGTAGAGGTGCACCTTCGCGTGCGGGAATCGCGCGAACAGGTGGTGCATCCGCTCGTCGACGCCCATCTTCGGTTCGGTGGGTGCGCCCAGCACGTTCGCCATGACCACGGCGGGCGCGGTCAGGCCCGTGCTGCCCAGCGGGTAGTCCAGCACCGCCCGCACGTGCTGCTCGAACTGCGAAGTGAGCGCGCCCTCCATGCTCCAGTGGCCCGAGTTGTGCGGCCGCATCGCCAGCTCGTTGATCACCAGGCCGTCGGCGGTCTCGAACAG
Source organism: Saccharopolyspora sp. (assembly GCF_017434145.1). Taxonomy (NCBI): domain Bacteria; kingdom Bacillati; phylum Actinomycetota; class Actinomycetes; order Pseudonocardiales; family Pseudonocardiaceae; genus Saccharopolyspora; species Saccharopolyspora sp. Next base: position 3,026 of record NZ_JAFRFW010000652.1, read on the forward strand.
CTCCACCGCCAGCACGCCGACCACGCCGAGCTCTTCGGCGATCTGCAGCGCCATGTTCTGCGCCTGCTCGCGCAGCTGCTCCGAGGCGTCCGGGGCGGGCGCGAGAACCTGCACACAGATCCCCTCCGACTGCACCGTCTCGACCAGCGGCCACGCGGCGCCTTGTCCGAACGGGGAACGCGCGACCAGCGCGGCGAGCTCGCGGCGCAGCGGAACCCGCTGCTCGGCCAGCAGCACGGCGCCGGCTTCGAG
>NZ_JAFRFW010000653.1:0-6546 GCF_017434145.1 Saccharopolyspora sp.
CCGCGGCTGCGGGCGCGACCATCGGCGACGGTCGCCAGGAGCCCTCGGACCGGACGTTCTCCAAGCGGTAGCGCGGAATCGTCCGTGCGCCGGAACGGGCGCTCAGCCGCCGGCGGGTGGTGGCCCGAGCGAGGCCGCCGCTCGCACCAGCTCGTCGATGTAGTGGCGTCGTTCCCCGAGGTCGACGTCCTGCCGCAACGGGCCGATGTGGAGCTCCCAGGTGGCTCGCCCGGTGCCGTCGAACACCGGAGCCGCCAGATGCGTCAGCGGCTGCCGTTTCCGCGAGCGCAGCTGCGCGGAACCGTAGGGTTCGCCGCTGATCCGCGCCAGCAGCGACAGCACGCGTTCGCGCAGCTGCGCGGCCGGATCGTTCGTGAGGTGTTCGACGACTTCCGAGAGCACGTCCAGCATCGCCGGGTCCGCGGCGTCGATGCCCCACAACGCCGCCCCGGTCGTGCGGATGTGTTCGAGCGCGTCGGCGAGGCCGGGCCGCTGCCCGGGTTCTGCGGTGTCCAGCCAAGCGCGCTGCCGCCGCTCGTCGGCGAAGGCCACCACGGCCGCGCCCGCGGGAGCGCGCAGCGGCAGTCTGGTGCCGGTCGTGATGCCCGCGGGCAATCTGCCCGGCCCTGCGGTCACCGCCACGAACTCCGACTCGGTGCGGGTGACCAGGCTCAGCGACGCTCCGCAGCCAACCCGCTCGGCGAGTTCGGCGAGCACGTCTTCCGTGCCGGTGGGCATCGCCGCATCGGTGCCCGACGCACCTGCGAGCGTGCGGAGTCGCGGTCCCGGCCGGTAGGTGCGGTCCGGTGCGCGGCGCACCCAGCCGCGCTCATCGAGGGTGTCGAGGATCGCCGCGACGGTCGACCTGCTGAGCTCCAGCTCGTCGGCGATCTCCGCGCCCTTCGCCGGACCGGTGTCGCCCGCGATCAGTTCGACGACGCGGACCACTCGTTGCGTGGGCGGCGACGCCGACCGGTCGTTGCCCTCCGGCACAGCGCCCCCTAATCTCGATCGAACCGAATATCGGTGACCGTAGCACGAATAGTCGTGCCAGGAGGTTCGCGATGAAGCCACCCGGACCCGCCGACCCGGAAGGCATCGACTTCGCCTTCGACGACATCCCCGAACTGCACGAAGTGCTGGCCCGCCTGCGCGCGGAAAAGCCCTATGCGAGCGTGCCGTTCGCCGGCACGCGCGCGGTGCTGCTGCTGACCCGGGAGCTGGTCAGCGCCGCGTTCAAGGACGAGGGCACGTTCCCGGCCGCGGCGATCTACCCGCTGACCACGCAACCGGTGCTCGGCCGGACGCTGCAGTGCATGTCCGGCCGGGAACACCGCATCAACCGGGCCGTCGCCGCACCACCGTTCCGCCGCAGCAAGGTCGCCGAGTACGTCGAACCGCTGCTGGAGCCGCTCGCGCACGAGCTGATCGACCGGTTCGCCGCGCGCGGGGAAGCCGACCTGGTCGCGGAGTTCACCAGCCGCTACCCGGTGCTGCTCATCAGCCGCATGCTCGGGTTGCCCGCGGAGAGCGAGGGAACCGTGCGGCGTTGGGCCCAAGACCTGTTCAACTACCCGCTCGATCCCGATGCGGCCATGGCGGCGTCCGCGGAGTTCACCGAACACGTCCGCCCGATCCTCGACCGGCGCCGCCGCGAACCCGGTGCGGACCTGATCTCGATGCTGGTCACCGAAACCGCCGAAGACGAGCACCTCGACGACGAACAGGTGCTGGCGTTCCTTCGCCTGCTGTTCCCGGCCGGTGCGGACACCACGGTCTTCGCGCTGGCCAACACGCTGGCCGCGCTGCTGAGCCATCCCGATCAGCTGGAGCTGGTGCGCTGCGACCCGGACGAGCACGTGCCGTGGGCGATCTGGGAGGGGTTGCGCTGGGAGCCGCCGGTGGGCCTGCTGCCGCGCATCTGCCCGGAAACCACCACGTGGCAAGGAATCGAGATACCCGCGGGGACACCGATGATCTTTTCGATCAACGCGGCGCTGCGCGACCCGGCCGCGCACGCCGATCCGCACCGCTTCGACGTCACCCGACGCTCGGCCGACCTGCTGGCGTTCGGACAGGGGCCGCACACCTGCCTCGGCACGTGGTTCGCCGTGGCCGAGCTGCAAGCGGGCTTGAAGGTGCTGCTGCGGCGCCTGCCGGGGCTGCGGCTGCGCGCCGGGTGCGCCGTCCGCATCACCAGCCAGGTCGGCACCGCGTTGCGCGGCCCGGACGAGCTGCCCGTGCGGTGGGAGAGGTGACGGCGCCTGCGGCGAAAAGTCGCGTGCCGACGAGGAATCCGGTTGGCAGGATGAGCCCGTGAACGATCACCCCGATCCCACCCGCCGAGCGGACTGGATCAACACCCCGGTCACCGCGGAACTCCTGCGCGGTGCGCTCGAACTCGAACGCACCGAGCACGGCCTGTTACCGCACCGCCTGCCCGCCCGCGCCCGCGCGCAGGGCGCGGACGAGCGGCTGGCCATGATGGAGTCCCAGCCCGCCGGCGTGCGGCTGGTACTGCGCACCTCGGCGACCGCGCTCGAACTGGACACGCTGCCCACCAAGCTGGTCTACGCGGGCGCGCCACCTCGCCCGGACGGCGTGTACGACCTGCTCGTGGACGGTCGGCTGACCGGGCAGGCCACCGTGACCGGCGGGAACACCCGGAGCATCGACATGCGCACCGGCGCCGCCGAGTACCGGCCCGGACCGCCCGGCACGGCGCGGTTCACCGGTCTGGCCGAAGGCCGCAAGGACGTCGAGATCTGGTTGCCGCACAACGAGATCACCGAACTCGTCGCGCTGCGCACCGACGCTCCCGTGGAGCCGGCGCCGGATCGGGGCCGGCGGGTGTGGCTGCACCACGGCAGTTCGATCAGCCACGGCTCCAACGCAGCGAGTCCCAGCACGACCTGGCCCGCGACGGCGGCCGTGCGAGGCGATGTGGAGCTGATCAACCTCGGGCTGGGCGGCAACGCGCTGCTCGACCCGTTCACCGCCCGTGCCATGCGCGACACGCCCGCGGACCTGATCAGCGCGAAGATCGGGATCAACCTGGTCAACTCGGACCTGATGCGGCTGCGCGGGTTCACCCCGGCGGTGCACGGGTTCCTCGACACCATCCGCGACGGGCACCCCACCACGCCGCTGCTGGTCATCTCACCGATCCACTGCCCGATCCACGAGGACACGCCCGGACCCGGCGCTTTCGACCTCAGCGCGCTCAGCGCTGGGCAAGTGCGGTTCCGGGCCACCGGCGACCCGGCGGAGCGCGCCGCGGGCAAGCTGACGCTTGGCGTCATCCGGGACGAGCTGGCCAGGATCGTGCGCGAGCGGACCGCCGAGGACCCGAACCTGCACCACCTGGACGGCCGCGAGCTGTACGGCGAAGCGGACTTCGCCGAGCTGCCGCTGCCCGACGAGCTCCACCCGGACACGGCCGCCCACCGCCGCATCGGCGAGCGCTTCACCGGACTGGCCTTCGACTCCGGTGGGCCGTTCGGCATCCAGCGCTAGCCGGTGGCGGATCACCACCCGACGTTGAGGTGCTGCAGCCCGTAGATGGCTTGATCGGCGGCGTAGGCGATTTCCTCGTCGACCACGTGCAAACCCGGGAATCGCTGCAGCAGCGCGGGAAACGCGATCCGCATCTCCATGCGGGCCAGCGGAGCGCCGAGGCAGTGGTGGATGCCGTGCCCGAATCCGACGTGCGGCGCGGCGGAGCGGGTCACGTCGAACCGCTCCGGTTGCTCCAGCAGGCCGGCGTCCCGGTTCGCCGCGGGCAGGTTCACGTTCACCAGATCGCCGCGGCGGATCGTGACCCCGTCGAGTTCGACGTCGCGCACGGCCATCCGCGGAGAACCGCCGTTGACCACGCTGAGCCAGCGCATCAGTTCCTCGACGGCGCCGGGCACCGCGGCCGGATCGTCGCGGACGATCGCGAGCTGCTCGGGGTGGCGCAGCAGCGCCAAGGTGCCGAGACCGAGCATGTTCGACGTCGTCTCGTGCCCTGCGACCAGCAGCAGGTTGGCGATGCCGATGAGTTCGGCGTTGCTCAGCGCGTCGGCGTGGTCGCGGATCAGCATCCCGATCAGGTCCTCGCCGGGACGCTCGCGAGCCCGGTCGACCAGACCGGTCATGTAGGCGATGGATTCCTTGGAGAGCTCGATCCGGTCGGCTTCGGGCGCTGTGGTGTCCAGCTGGCGCCGGGTGCGCTCCTGGAACTCCGCGCGGTCGGTGGTGGGCACCCCGAGCAGTTCGCAGATGACCAGCGACGGGATCGGCAGCGCGTACTCGGCGACGAGGTCGGCGGGCGGTCCGTGCCGTTCGAGGGCGTCCAGGTGCTCGTCGACGATCTCGGCGATCCGGGGTTGCAGCCGCCGCATCCGCCGCACCGTGAACTCCGGTGTGAGCAACCGCCGCAGCCGGGTGTGGTCGGGCGGGTCGAGCGAGAGGATGTTCCCGCTGCGGTGCCCGGACAGCTGCCGCGGATCCCGGGCGGGCCGCTGCCCGGCGTCGAGGTCGGCGGGCCCCCAGCCGTTGATGAAGGAGTCGGCGTCGCCGAGCATCCGCCGCACGTCGGCGTGCCGGGTGAGCAGCCACGCCGGCGGGCCGAACGGGGTCGGCACCCGGACGATCCCTTCCGCCGCGCGCACCGCCGCCACCTCCGGGGCGGGGCCGAACCCGCTGCGGCGGGTGCTGATCGGCGTGGGCTCTCGGCCGGTGGTGGACGGCTGGGTCACTGGCGCTCCTGCGTGGTCGGTGCTCGTCGCGGCATCCCCGGGACCAAGTTAATTCAGTTGCCTGACTGAATGCAATCGCCTGGGCACGGCGCGAACTTCGGCCGAAGAATCCTCCGCGGTGCGCAGTCCCGCGAGCCGGATCAGGACGGCGGGGAGGTCTCGGCCGGGGCGCGCATCAGCATGTCGGCGACCAGCTCCGGCTCGGTGATCATGAGGTCGTGCCCGGTGTCGATCTCCCACAACCGGCCCGCCGCGCGGGCGGTGGCCAGCCGAGCGGGGTCGCGACCGTGCAGCGCCGAGGAGCACACGATCTGGGTCTGCGGGATCGCATTCAGCGCCGCCTCGTTCGTCAGCAGCAGCGGCTGTTCGAAGCACCGATACGGGTGCGGTGTGAGTTTGCTGCGCACCCATGCGGCGTCCTCCGGGTCGGTCACGCCGAAGATCGGGGACGACCCGGTGTCCGGGAAGTGGACGAGTTCGACCCCGTCGACCACCTGGGTGTGCTCGCGGATCGCGACGGGCGCGAGATCGATGATCGCCTCACCGTGCGCCGGGGTCGCGGCGTCCAGGTAGACGAGGTGGCGGATGCGCTCGGGCGCCCGGTCGGCGACGCCGGTGACGACCATTCCGCCGTAGCTGTGCCCGGCCAGGACGACGTCGAACAGGTCCTCGGTCCGCAGCACCGCCAGGACGTCCTGGACGTGCAGGTCGAGATCGACATCGGGACCGAGCAGATGCGCGCGTTCGCCGAGTCCGGTCAGCGTCGGTGCGTGCACGTCGTGCCCGGCCGCGCGCAGAATCCGCGCGACCCGCCGGTAGCACCACCCGCCGTGCGCCGCGCCGTGCACCAGGACGTAAGTGGACATGCCCGCCTTTCGGCTCCGGATCTTCGCGAGCGGATCGGATCGCCCGGGCAGCGGCGTTCGGCGAACCCGGTCGCCAAATCCTAAGACAGCCAAGTGACTCATCCGTCGCCGCGGGCGGACCCGAGCGGGTGCTCCGATGTTGGACTCGCACCCGCCGGACGCTCATCATCAACACCATGAGCGAGGTGGCAGCAGAGGACTTCGAGGCCATCAGGCGGCAGGTGCGCGAGTTCGTCCGCTCCGCGGTGCTGCCGCGCGAGACCGAGATCATGAACGCCGACCGGGTTCCGGACGACCTGCGCTCGGCCGCCGCGCAGATGGGCCTGTTCGGCTACGCGATCCCCGCGGAATGGGGCGGGCTCGGGCTCGACCTGGCCCAGGACGTCGAACTCGCGATGGAGTTCGGCTACACCACGCCGGCGCTGCGTTCGCTGTTCGGCACGAACAACGGCATCGCGGGGCAGGTGCTCGTCGGATTCGGCACCGATGCGCAGAAGCAGCGGTGGCTCGAACGCATCGCCTCCGGGGACGTGGTGGCCTCGTTCGCGCTGACCGAGCCGGGCGCCGGCTCGGACCCGGCGGGCCTGCGCACCCGCGCGCACCGGGACGGCGACGAGTGGGTGATCGACGGCAGCAAGCAGTTCATCACCAACGCGCCGATCGCGGACCTGTTCGTCGTGTTCGCCCGCACCGCGGAGGCGCAGCCGGAGAACCCGGGCATCGCGGTGTTCCTGGTGCCCGCGGGCACGCCGGGAATCACCGTCGGCCCGAAGGACGCGAAGATGGGGCAGGAAGGCGCCTGGACCGCGGAGGTCGGCTTCGACCAGGTCCGGGTGCCCGCCGACGCGCTCGTGGGCGGCGACGAGGCCGCCGGGTACCGCGCGGCGATGACCTCGCTGGCGCGCGGGAGGGTGCACATCGCCGCGCTCGCGGTCGGC
>NZ_JAFRFW010000654.1:0-4604 GCF_017434145.1 Saccharopolyspora sp.
CCGAACTCGCCGACGCGCAGGCGGAACTGGGCGTTCCCGGGCACGCGCGGGATCGGTGGCGGCGCTGGCTGGACGACGAGCGCTGCTGGGCCGGGCGGCCGCGGCTGGTGCACAACGATCTGTCCCCGAACCACACGCTGGTCGACGAAACCGGTTCGCTGCGCGGAATTCTCGACTGGGCCGACGCGGCCGTGGACGATCCCGCGCAAGATTTCGCAGCGCCGTACGTGGCGTTCGGCGCGGACGGGCTCGACCGGCTGCTCGCCGCCTACGACCGGGCGGGTGGTGCGCCGCACGAGCGTTTCCGCGAGCACGTCGTGCTGCTCGCGGAGTTCCGGTACCGCGTTTCCCTCGGCTTGCACGGGCTCCGGACCGGCAACGACGACTACGTGGCGCTGGCTCGCGCGCGCCTCGCGGATCCCGTGCTCCCGGAGTAGCGGTTCTGGCAACCTCGCTTGCCGATCCGGGAAACTGGCGGTCATGGAAGAAGTGCTGGCCGAGGTGGGGCCACGGTTGAAGCAGGTGCGCAAGCAGCGCGGCGCGACGCTGGCGGCGCTGTCCCGGGCCACCGGGATCTCGGTGAGCACGCTTTCGCGCCTGGAGTCCGGGCAGCGCAAACCCAGTCTGGAGCTGTTGCTGCCGCTGGCGCGGGCGCACCAGGTGCCGCTGGACGAGCTGGTCGGCGCACCGCAGGTCGGCGATCCGCGGGTGCACGCCCGCCCGCGCAAGGTCGGCGGCATGACCGTGGTTCCGCTGAGCAGGCAACCCGGCGGGCTGCAGGCGTTCAAGATGGTGCTGCCCGCGAAACCGGCGCACCCGGTCGAGCCGCGCAGCCACGAGGGCTACGAGTGGCTGTACGTGCTCAGCGGCCGGCTCCGCCTGGTGCTGGGCGAGCAGGACTTCGTGCTGCGCACCGGCGAGGTCGCCGAGTTCGACACGCACCTGCCGCACTGGATGGGTTCCACCGGCGACGGGCCGGTGGAGCTGCTGAGCCTGTTCGGCCCGCAAGGCGAGCGGATGCACTTGCGCGCCGCCCCGCGCCGCTCCGGACGATAACCCACCGCAAGTCTGTGACCTGCAAGATCGTCGTCTCCGGCGGCCTGGCGTCGGGTTACGCTCGGGTCGTGGTCTCCAGTGCGCGCGCGGCCCGCGTTCGCGAGCCAGCGGGCAACCTCCCGGTCGACGTGACGAGTTTCGTCGGCCGGCGCCACGAGATCACCCGCACCAAACGGCTGCTGGCCGAGTCGCGGCTGGTGACCCTCACCGGGCAGGGCGGGGTCGGCAAGACCCGGCTGGCGCTGCGGGTTGCGGCGGGCATGCGGCGCGCGTTCCGGGACAAGGCGTGGTGCGTGAGCCTGGAGGAGCTGCGCGACGGCTCGCTGCTGACCGAGGCCGTGATCGAGCAGCTCAACCTCGGCGGCCCGTCGGCGGGCAGCGACGTGGACACCGTGGTCGGGCATCTCAGGCACCGCGAGATGCTGCTGGTGCTGGACAACTGCGAGCACGTGATCGAGGACGCCGCGCTGTTCGTGGACGGGGTGATCCGCTGGTGCCCCGGGGTGCGGGTGCTGGCGACCAGCAGGCAGTCCCTCGGCGTCGCCGGGGAGGCCACGCTGGTGGTGCCGCCGCTGCAGGTGCCCGACCCGGACGATCCGCCGCCGCCGGAGTCCTACGAGCAGTTCTCCTCGGTGCGGCTGTTCCTGGACCGGGTGCGGGCGACGGTCCCGGACTTCGAGGTGGGCACCGACGCCGACGCGGACTCCGAACAGGGCGCGGGCGACGGCGCAACGCTCATGCGGCTGGTTGCCGAACTGGACGGCAATCCGCTGGCGATCGAGCTGGCCGCGGTGCGGCTGCGCTCGTTGTCGCTGCAGCAGCTCGAAGAGCGGCTCGTCGAGCGCTACAGCCTGCTGACCGAAGGCCGCCGCGGCGCCCCGGCGCGGCAGCAGAGCCTGCGCGCGCTGATCGACTGGAGCTGGGAGTTGTGCTCCGAGCAGGACCGGACGGCGTGGGCGCGGGTCTCGGTGTTCTCCGGCAGCTTCGGGCTGGAAGCCGCCGAGCACGTGGCCGCGGACGGGCTCAGCCGGGTCAACGTGCTCGGTGCGATGCACTCGCTGGTGGACCAGTCGGTGCTGGTGCGCGAGGAAGAGGCCGGGGAGGTTCGGTTCCGGTTGCTGCACGCGCTGCGGGACTACGGCGCCGAACGGCTCGCCGAGTCCGGTGAGCAGCGGCGCGTCCTGGTGCGCCACCAGGAGTGGTACGCGAGCGTGGCCGACCGGTTCAGCACCGACTGGCTCGGTCCGCACCAGGTTTCCTGGGTGCGGGAGCTGCGGCTGGACCTGAACAACCTGCGGATGGCGCTGGACACCGCGGTGCGCGACCCGGAGACCGCGCCGGCCGCGCTGCGGCTGGCCGCGCGGCTCGCGCCGTTCTGGGGCATCCGGGGACTCAACGGTGAGGCGCGGCATTGGCTGGAGATCGCGCTGGCCGAAGTTCCGGCGTCGACTCCGGACCGGGCGGGCGGGCTGCGCGCGAACGCCTGGTTCGCGCTGATGCAGGGCGACCCCGAGGCCGCGGACCCGCTGCTGGCGGAAGCCTCCGAGCTGGCCGAACGGCACGACGACGACCACGAGCGCGCCTACCTGGTGCTGATCTCGGGGATGTCGGCGTTCTTCCGCGGGAACCTTCCCGAGGCGGCGCGGCTGCTCGACGATGCGCTGCGCCGGTTCCGCGCGCTGGAGGCCCCCTACGGCGAGCTGTTCGGCCTGTTCGGGCTGGGCCTGGTCCGCGGCCTCAACGGGGAGCACGAGGACGGGTTGGCGCTGCTGCGGGAGTGCATCGAGGTGACCACCGGCCGCGGTGAGCTGTTCTGGCGTTCCTACGCGCTGTGGGCGACCTCCTACATCGAGGTGATGCGCGGGATCTCGGCCCGCGCGGAGACGGCGGCGAAGGAGGCGCTGCGGCTGCAGCGGCAGCTGGACAACCGGCTGGCCGGGGCGTTCGCGATCGACATCCTCGCCTGGATCGCGCACCGGCTGGGCCGCAACGAGCGCGCCGCGCGGCTGTTCGGCGCGGCCGCGGCGGTCTGGGACGCGGTGCGCGCCGCACCGGACTTCTACTCGACCTTCCAGGCCGGGCACAACGATCACGAACGCCGCACCCGCGAAGCGCTCGGCGACCGCACCTACCGGGAGTCGTTCGAGCGCGGCTACCGGATGGCGCCGGACGCGGCGATCGACTACGCGCTGGAGATCAAAAAGCCCGGTCGCGCGGTGCCGCAGGCGGAGCCGTCGGCCACCGCCCTGACCCGGCGGGAACGCGAGATCGCCGAGCTCGTCGCGCAGGGGCGCACGAACAAGGAGATCGCCGAGAGCCTGGTGATCGCGCAGCGCACCGTCGAAGGCCACGTGCAGCACATCCTGACCAAGCTGGACTTCTCCTCGCGCGCCCAGATCGCCAGCTGGCTCGCCGGGCACCGCCGCGAGAGCTGAGGCGGTCCGGCGAGTGGTTCACGGGCCGCTCAGGCGCGGCGCTGAGACACGAACCAGCGCGCACTCTCGGTGACAACGGTCCACGTACGCAACCAAAGTAGGTAGTTGCGTAGGTAGGAACCGCGATGTACGCGCACGGGGCGTGACGGACTGTGGGGTCTCGTGAGTTCCCCCGACCACACCCCCGAAATCTTCTGTCCCGACCAGACCCCCGAGCTACCCGAATCTCCGGCCACCGTGCGACGGCTGCGGGAGAAGGCGGCCACCGCCCTGCGCGAACTGTGGACCGCGTTCACCGGCACCGGCTCCGGCATCGGCCCGCACCGCTTGCCCCCGAGGGTGCGGACCGCGCAGATCGGTGCCGCCGCGGCCGCCACCGGCGTGCTCAGTGTCGTACTCGGCGCACAAGCCCCGTCCCCCGAGGCCGACACCGAATTCCACGCCGCCGCGCCAGAGGTGGCCGGGCACGTCCAGCCCGGACCGGTGCATCCCCCGAACGCCGGTTCCGGGCTGGGCGGCGTGCCCGCCGACCCGATCGGCGGGTGGATCGCGCAGGCCACCGCAGTGCTGCAGGCGAACGGCGTGCCGCCGGAGAAGATCGACCCCGAGTCGCTGCGCACGATCATCCAGCACGAGTCCGGCGGCAACCCGGCCGCGGCGAACAACTGGGACTCGAACGCCTCCGCGGGCACCCCGTCGAAGGGCCTGATGCAGACCATCGAGCCCACGTTCCACTCGTTCGCGGTGCCCGGGCACCAGGACATCTGGAACCCGGTGGACAACATCGTGGCGGCCAGCCGCTACTCGATCGAGCGGTACGGATCGGTCTCCGAGGTTCCCGGCGTCACCGGTGTGCAGGGCGGCGGGTCGTACGAAGGCTACTGATCGGCCCTGGCCTGTTCGGCTGGTCCGCCGCGGGCTTACTCGGCTGATCCGTCGCGGGCCTCCACGGCTGACCCGTCGCGGGCCTCCACGGCCGCGAGTTGTTCGAGAGTCCCTTCCAGCGCTTCGGCGACGAGCTCGCGCATCGCCCCCTCGGCCCGGTCGCGGTCGCCCGCCCGCACGCACTCGGCGATCTCGCAGTGCAGCCGGACCGCGACCGGCTCCGGGTGC
>NZ_JAFRFW010000655.1:0-16841 GCF_017434145.1 Saccharopolyspora sp.
CGGTGCGCACCCGGAGCAGCTCCGGGTGCGCGACGGCCATGCCGTGCAGCGCATCGGCGACCACCGTCGCCGGCTCGTTGATGATCTTCTTCACCGTTCGCCTCCCGGTCCACGTCTTCGCGGCTGTTCCCGCTGCGCCCGCCGACTTCCGCCGCCGATCCCGCACCCCGCCGATTCTCCGCCGCCGTGTCCGCCCGCTCGAAAGGTGCCCGCGAGGCCGTCTTCATCGCATCCGCGCCGCCGGGCGCACGAGGCGCGGCGATGATCGCCGGGCGGGGAACTTACCCAGCCCGGCGCGGCCCGTCGATCGACCGCGCCGCGCCGGCGCCCTGCGGCGCGGTCAACGCCCGCGGGTGGCGCGGATGAGCTGCACGACGTGCCGCACGGTGCGGGAGCCGCGGCTGAAGCTCATCGGGTTCAGCGGCATCTTGAACCGGGTGCGGGTCACCGACTGCGGCCGCGCGAACTCGCGCAGCCCGTCCTCGCCGTGGATGCGGCCGAACCCGGAGTCCCCGACGCCGCCGAAGGGCAGCCCCGGCACCGCGGCGAACGAGATCACCGAGTTGATCGCGACCATTCCGGAGCGCAACCGCCGCGCCAGCTCGGCCCCCCGCGCCCGCGAGAACACGGTGGCGCCGAGCCCGTAGCGGCTGTCGTTGGCCCGCTGCACGCCTTCGTCCGCGTCGCGCACACGCTCCACGACGACGGTCGGGCCGAAGGTCTCCTCGGCGTGCGCGGCGGATTCGGCGGGCACGTCGACCAGCACCACCGGCTCGACGAACGGCGGCCGCACCGAGTCACCGCCGCCGACCAGCGCCCGCCCACCGGCGGCCAGCGCGCCGTCGATGTGCCCGCGGATCACTTCCACCTGCGAGGACATCGTGATCGGCCCCATGTCCGCACTCGGTTCACCACCGGGGCGAAGCTTCTTCGCCCGCGCCGTTAGCAGGTCGGTGAAGCGGTCGGCCACCGCCTCGGCCACGAACACCCGCTCCACGCCGATGCAGGTCTGGCCCGCGTTGGACATCGCGCCCCACAGCGCGGCATCGGCCGCGGCGCGCAGGTCGGCGTCGGTGTCCACGATCAAGGCGTCCTTGCTGCCGCACTCCACCAGCACCGGCGTGAGGGTTTGCGCGCAGCTCGCCATCACCTTCTTGCCGGTCTCGGTGGAACCGGTGAAGGCGACCTTGCCGACGCCGGCCGAACACAGCGCCGCGCCGGTCTCGCCGAAGCCGGTGATCAGCGAGAAGACCGGGTGTTCCGGGACCACTTCCGCGAAGCTGTCCACCAGCCACCGCCCGACGCCCGGGGTGAGCTCGCTGGGCTTGAACACGACCGAATTGCCCGCCGCGAGCGCGTAGGCGATCGAGCCCATCGGGGTGAAGGCCGGGTAGTTCCACGGCCCGATCACGCCGACCACGCCGTACGGCTGGTATTCGACGGTGCAGGCCTGGTTCGCCATCAGCACTCCGGGCGAGACCTTGCGCTTGCCGAGCACCTTCTCGACCTTGTTCGCCGCCCAGTGCAGGTGGTCGATGACCAGCACCAGTTCCAGCCTGGCGTCGTCGAGCGGTTTGCCGGTCTCCGCGCAGATCACCCCGGCGAGCTCGTCGAGCCTGCGCACCAGCTGCACCCGCCACCGGTCGAGCCGCTTCTTGCGTTCGGCGAAGCCCAGCTCGGCCCACCAGCGCCCGGCGGCGCGGGCGGCCTCGACGATCTCGCCGACCTCGGCGGCGTCGTGCACCGGGTGCCGCCCGACGACCTCATCGGTGCGGGGATCGAGCGAGTCGAACATCGGCCGCTGCTGCTCGGCGATGTCGTCGACCGGCGCATCGGCGCCGCCACGGGCGGTCCGGGTCATGAGCTGCCTCCAACCGTCTCAATGGTCGTTGCGATTCGGCAGCCTACGGAATCTTGCGCGCCCGTGGCAGGCTCCAGCGGCACTCCGTGCCTCGGGGGGCGCCTTGGGGTGCCTCGGGCGGTGCTGCGACCGCCTCCCGTCAGCCGTCTTCGCCGGAGTCCGGAGCGGACTCGGTGGCATCCACGACGATCGGCCGCCACCGCACCCACAGGGCGAACAGCGCGGCGAACACCAGCATCCCGACGCCGCTGTAGAGGTTGATGTTCATCCCGGCGGATTTCGCCGTCTCCTCGGGCCCGCCCGTCGCGCCGAGCACCGTGAGCACGATGCCGTACAGGAAGAACAGCGCGGCGATGATCAACCGGATGTCGAAGGCGCCCGCGGTGTGCTTGCGCTGAGGTGTCTCAGTGGCCATGGGTTCCCCTCCGTCAGCCGAAGATGATGTTGAGCGCGATCGTGATCACCAGGACGATCCCGGCCATCAGGCCCGGCCTGCGGAACCAGCCCGCGTCCTCGCCCGAGGTGGACGCCTGCAACGTCGCCCGTGGTGTCAGCGAGTAGACCAGCCCGGTCAGTTCCGCCTCCGGTTTCGGCCGGGTCACCAGGCTCACCAGGACGCTGACCACGATGTCCACCACGAACGCCGTACCGGCACCGACGAAGCTCGCGCCCTGACCCGGCAGGTGCAGCACCTCCGTCTCAGCGAGCCCGAACACCGTCACCGCCGAGATGGTGCCCAGCACCAACCCGAGCCAGCCCGCCGTCGGGGTCATCCGCTTCCAGAACATGCCGAGGATGAACGTGGCGAACAGCGGTGCGTTGAAGAACGAGAACAGCTGCTGGAGGTAGTCCATCAGGTTCTCGTAGCCGGCGGCGATGAACGCGGTGCCGATCGCCACGACGGTCGCGCCGACGGTGACCCAGCGGCCCATCTGCAGGTAGTACTGGTCCGGCTTGTCCTTGACGACGTACGCCTGCCAGATGTCGTAGGTGAACACCGTGTTGAACGAACTCAGGTTCGCGGCCATGCCCGCCATGAACGAGGCCAGCAGCCCGGCCAGCGCGACGCCCAGGATGCCGTTGGGCAGCAGGTCCCGCATCAGCAGCAGGAGCGCATCGTTGTAGTCGACCCCGCCCTGCCCGGTGGCCTTGAACGCGACCATGTCCTGCACCGCCACCCCGGCGATCATGCCGGGGATGATGACGATGAACGGGATCAGCAGCTTGGGGAAGGCACCGATGATCGGCGTGCGCTGGGCCGCGGACATGCTCTTGGAGGCCATCGCGCGCTGCACCTCGACGAAGTTCGTCGTCCAGTAGCCGAAGGCGAGCACGAACCCGAGACCGAACACGACGCCCAGCGCGCTCAGGAAGCTGTTGGTGAACCCGGTCAGCTCGGTGGCCGGCCACGCCGAGAGCTGTTCCGGCCCGCCGGGACTGGCGCTGACCCGGTCCATCAGGCCCTGCCAGCCGCCGACCTTGCGCAGCCCGACCAGCGTCAGCGGCAGCAGCGCCGCGACGATCACGAAGAACTGCAGCACCTCGTTGTAGATCGCCGCGGACAGCCCGCCGAGTGCGGTGTAGGTGAGCACGATCACGGCGGCCACCAGCACCGACGCCCACAGCGGCCAACCGAGCAGCACGTTGACGATGCTGGCCAGCAGGTACAGGTTCAGCCCCGCGATGAGCACCTGGGCGACCGCGAAGCTGATGCCGTTGACCAGGTGGGCGGGCTTGCCGAAGCGGCGCAGCATGAATTCGGGAACGCTGCGGACCTTGGAACCGTAGTAGAACGGCATCATCACGATGCCGAGGAACAGCATCGCCGGTACCGCGCCGACCCAGAAGTAGTGCATCGTCGGCATGCCGTACTCGGCGCCGTTGGCGGACATGCCGATGACCTCGACCGCCCCGAGGTTGGCCGCGACGAACGCCAGGCCGGTCACCCACGCGGGCAGCGCCCGGCCGGACAGGAAGAAGTCCAGGCTCGTGGACACCGAGCGGCGCGCGAGGTAACCGATGCCGAGCACGAACGCGAAGTACACCGCGAGCAGCACGTAGTCGACCGCGCCGGCGTCGAGCCGCAACTGATCTTGGGCTAGCACGCTCACGGCAACCCCACCTCCAGACCCAACAAATTCCAACGCCAATCACCACCCGATCGGTGGCAGACGGACAGTACCGCACAGTGGAACCGCTCACACCGGTCCGATACCAATTCGTTGAACGTCGCCCGACCGGACAACGAACACTCCGCCGAGCAGCGGAAACCGTGACGGTCAGTCAGCCTCGCGGCCGCGTCTGCGACACGCAGCCGCCGCTCGGGAGCGCGTTGGCCCGAAGCGGCCGCGCATGACCACCACACAGGAGAAAACGAAAATCAACCGGGGCGGCCAGGACTCCGCGCGCGAGCCATCGGCCAGCCTCCGGCACACCGCGAACGGCGAGGTGAACAACGCCCAGCCGGAGCGGCGCGAACGAACGGCACGGGTAGGTCGTCGAGCGCCGCACCCGAGCACGACGGGGCGAAGGCTCGAAGCTGAGCAGGCGATGATCCGGCGAGCTTGGCGGGCGGAAACCCCGCGGCCGAGCAGTGCGGAGCCGGGCGGTGCAGGGCCGGGGAGGGCGAAGCCGGGAGCCCAGAGCCCAGGCCCCCAGGAGCCGGGGCCCCAGGAACCGGGGCCCCAGGAACCGGGGAGCGGGAAAGCATCGAAGACGTGATCATGCCTTCCAGTCTTGCCCGCCCGGGCAAGAAAATCATCACTCAGCCGAGCGAACTTCTGTTCGAAAACTCCGCCCGGCGGCGGTTCAGAACAGCCGGAACTCGTCCGGCTCGATCCCGCGCAACTGGTCGTAGTCCAGTGTCACGCAACGGATTCCGCGGTCCGCGGCCAGCGTCCGCGCCTGCGGCTTGATCTGCTGCGCCGCGAACACCCCGCTGACCGGCGCCAGCAGCGGATCCCGGTTGAGCAGTTCGAGGTAGCGGGTCAGCTGCTCGACCCCGTCGATCTCCCCGCGCCGCTTGATCTCCACCGCCACGCTGGTGCCGTCGGCATCCCGGCACATCAGGTCCACCGGCCCGATCGCGGTCGGGTATTCGCGGCGCACCAGCGACCAGCCGTCGCCGAGCGTGCCGACGTGCTCGGCCAGCAGCTCCTGCAGGTGCGCCTCCACGCCGTCCTTGACCAGGCCGGGTTCCGGGCCGAGCTCGTGCCTGCTGTCGTGCAGCACCTCTTCGAGGGTGACGACCAGCTTCTCCCCCGCCTTGTTCTGCACCGTCCACAGCCCCGGGTCCTCGATCAGCCAGCACGGCGGGCTCATCCAGTTCAGCGGCTTGTAGGCGCGGTCGTCGGAGTGCACCGAGACCGAACCGTCGGCCTTGACCAGCAGCAACCGCTGGGCCATGGGCAGATGCGCGGTGAGCCTGCCGACGTAGTCGACCTTGCAGCGAGCGATGACGAGACGCACTCGGCACAGGGTACGGGCGCTGATCGGGAAGTCGAGAAGCCGCCTCGGCGTGGCTGGATCCGGCGTCGCTGGGGCCGGCATCGCCGGATCCGGCGTCGACTCCCGGTGGATCACCAGCGATGAGCGGCTACCGTGCCTGCTCGTGTCCTACGTCCAGTTGTTCACCCGCGTAAAGCCCGCCGAGCGGATCGCCGACGACGGCTCGCACACGCCGCTCAAGCGCAGCCTGGGCCTGATCCCGCTGATGGCGCTGTCGGTGGGCGCCACCCTGGGCACCGGGATCTTCGTGGTGCTGGCGGAGGCGGCGCCCGCGGCAGGCCCGGCCGTGGTCGTCTCGTTCGTCCTGGCCGGGCTCGCCGCGCTGTGCTCGGCGCTGTCGTACGCGGAGCTCGCGGGCAGCGTGCCGGTCTCCGGTTCCGCCTACTCCTACGCGTACGCGACGCTGGGTGAGCTGGTCGCGTGGATCTGCGGCTGGTGCCTGCTGCTGGAGTACGGCGTCTCGGTGGCCGCGGTGGCCGTGGGCTGGGGCGGCTACCTCAACGAGTTCTTGCGCGGCACGGTCGGCGTGACCGTTCCGGATGCGCTCTCGGCGCCACCGGGCGAGGGCGGCGTGGTGAACGTCCCGGCCATGGTCGTGGTGCTGCTGGCCACGGCGGTGCTGATGCTGGGCGTGCGGGAGAGCGCGGCGGTCACCACGTTCACCACGCTGCTGAAGATCGCCGTGCTGGTGTTCTTCGTGTGCGTGGCGCTGACCGCGTTCCGCTCGGAGAACATGACGCCGTTCGCGCCGATGGGCGTCGCCGGTGTCTCGGCCGGAGCCTCGGCGGTGTTCTTCTCGTTCATCGGCTTCGACGCCGCGTCCACCGCGGGCGAGGAGGCGCGCAATCCGAAGCGGGACCTGCCGCGGGCGATCATGCTGTCGCTGGCGGTGGTCACCGCGATCTACGTGCTCGTCGCGTTCGCGGCGGTCGGCGCGGTCGGCACGGACGTGCTCGGCTCTTCGGAGGCTTCGCTGGCCACCGCGTTGCAGCTGGTCACCGGCCAGGGCTGGGCGTCGGTGCTGCTCGCGTTCGGCGCGGTGCTGGCGATCGCCACGGTGGTGCTGACGGTGCTGTACGGGCAGACCCGCATCCTGGTCTCGATGTCCCGCGACGGACTGATGCCTGCGCGGTTGTCGAAGGTGAACGCGCGATCGGTGCCCGCGTTCAACACCTTGCTGGTGGGCGCGCTGGTCGCGCTGCTGTCCGGGCTGGTGCCGCTCAACGAACTCGCCGACGCCACCAGCATCGGCACGCTGGTCGCGTTCGGCATCGTCAACGTGGGCGTGGTGGTGCTGCGCTACCGCAGGCCGGAGCTGGAGCGGACGTTCCGGACTCCGCTGATGCCGTGGCTGCCGATGGCGGGCGTGGCCTTGTGCTGCTACCTGATCCTCGGCCTGTACGGCGTGACCTGGGTGGTGTTCGGGTTCTGGACCCTCGCCGGGCTGGTGCTGTACCTGAGCTACGGCATCCGCCGCTCGAAGCTGAACCGCGTGCAACGCTGAGCCCCGGGCGCGGGAACATTGCCACCATGCACAGGACGAGCACCCGCGAGGTGTACGCCAACCCCTGGATGACCGTGCGCGAGGACGGCGTCCGGCGCCCCGACGGTTCGGACGGGATCTACGGCGTCGTGGACAAACCGGACTACGCGCTGGTGATCCCGCTGGACGGCGACCGGCTGCACCTGGTCGAGCAGTTCCGCTACCCGCTCGGCCTGCGGCGCTGGGAGTTCCCGCAGGGCACCGCGCCGGACCGGGCCGAGGTCGACGGGCCGGAGCTGGCCGCGCGGGAGCTGCGCGAGGAGACCGGCCTGCGCGCCGAGCGACTCACCGTCCTCGGATCGCTCGCTGTGGCGCCGGGTCTGTCCAGCCAGCGCGGGCGGGTTTTCCTGGCCACCGGGCTCACCCCGGGAGAGCACGAACGTGAGGCCGAGGAGCAGGACATGCGCGCGGGCCGGTTCGGGCGCGCGGAGTTCGAGCGGATGATCCGCGGCGGAGAGATCACCGACGCGCAAACGATCGCGGCCTATCAACTGCTGCGATTGCACGAAGGCTGAGCCCCAAAACGAACCCGCCGGTCGGAAACGGGCCGCTAATTCCACGAGAACGCCGGATCCGGTTGGCAAAAGTTGATCAGTGCGCGACGATGCGGCGGACGGCAGCCATGATCAGCGAGGTGTCATCCCGGTGCACAGCAGGCCGAGCTGGAGTCCCGTCCGTGCGGACCTGAGCAAGCCCAGCGCGGCCCGCGTCTACGACTACCTGCTCGGCGGTTCGTCGAACTTCGCGATCGACCGCGATTTCGCGCACCGCGCGTTGGAGATCTTCCCGGGGGCACGCGAATACGCGCGGCTGAACCGGTTGTTCCTGCAACGCGTGGTGCGCTACTACGTCGCCCGCGGAATCCGCCAATTCCTGGACATCGGTTCCGGAATCCCGACCGTCGGCGCCGTGCACGAGGTGGCCCAGCGGCTCGCCCCGGAATCGAAGGTCGTCTACGTGGACAACGAAGCGGTCGCGATCGCGCACAGCCAGCTGATGCTGCAGGGCAACGAGCGCGCCGCGATCGTGCAGGCCGACATGCGCGACCCCGAGCAGCTGTTCCGGATCCCGGAGCTGTCCGGAACGCTCGACGCCGCCGAACCGATCGGCGTGCTGATGCTCGCGATGCTGCACTTCGTACCGGACGAGCAACATCCCGCGGAACTGATCGCGCGCTACCGGGACCTGCTCGCGCCCGGCAGCTACCTGGCGCTCTCCCACGGCACCGACGAGGACCTTCCGGAGGTCACCGAACTCGGCGAGCTCTACCGCGACACCTCCACCCCGGCCACGCTGCGCGGCAGGCGGCAGCTCACCGAGATGATGTCCGGTTTCGAGCTGCTCTCGCCGGGCGTCGTGTTCGCCCCGGAATGGCGCCCGGAATCCGCGGAGGACGTCGGACCGGATCCGCAGCGTTCGGTCTGCTACGCCGCCGTGGGCCGGAAACCGGGAGTGAGCGATCTCGCAACCGAAGCCGGGGATGGTTGATTAGGCTTCCGTCGTGCCCGCTCAACTCCTGCCGTTCCTGCTGGTCGTCGTCGTGGTGACGCTGATCCCGGGGCCGGACACCGCACTTGGCCTGCGCAACAGCCTGCGTGCCGGGACGACGGGCATGTGGTGGACCGGCCTGGGGTGCTGCGCCGGACTGCTGGTGCACGCGGTGATCTCGGTGCTGGGCCTGTCGGCGCTGCTGGCGGCCTCGGCGACCGCTTACCTGGCGGTCAAGGTCGCCGGTGCCGCCTACCTGGTCTGGCTGGGCGCGAGCACCTTGTGGAAGAGCTGGCGGGACCGGCACCGGGCCGTGGAACCGGTCGCCGAAACCACCGGTGGCGAACCGCTGACCCGGCTCGCGGCGTTCCGCCAGGGGCTGGTGAGCAACGTGCTCAACCCCAAGATCATCGTGCTGTTCCTGACGCTGCTGCCGCAGTTCATCTCGCCAGGAGAGCCGCGCGCGTGGACCTCGCTGGCGCTGACGCTGGCGTTCGTCGCGGTCGCGGTCGTCTACTGGCGGCTGGCTTCGTGGCTGGTCGGCGGCCTGCGGCAGCTGCTGACGCGGAAGCGCGTGCAGCTCGCCCTGGAGCGCGTGATGGGCGCCGTGATGGTCGGGTTCGGCCTGCGGATGGTGTTCGCCAGCGACTGAGTTCGCGACTGGCAGGCTCCCGGGCGAACGGTCCGTTCGACCAATCCAGTGCGACGAACAGGTCGTTCACTCGGCTCGAGCACCGTTGCGCGAGCAGGCGGCCCTCAGTCGGTGACGCGCTCGATGTGCGCGCCAAGACCGCGCAGGTTCTCCACGAAGTTCGGGTAACCGCGGTCGATGTGGAACACGTCCCAGACCTCGGTGGTTCCGTCCGCGCACAACCCGGCCAGCACCAGGCCCACGCCGGCGCGGATGTCCGAGGCCCAGACCGGCGCGCTGGAGAGCCGGTCCAGCCCGCGCACCACCGCGTGGTGCCCGTCCGTGCGCGCATCGGCACCCATCCGCACCAGTTCCTCGATGAACCGGAACCGGGACTCGAACAAGTTCTCGGTGATCATCGAGGTGCCGTCGGCGACGGCGGACAGCGCCAGCGCCATCGGCTGCAGGTCGGTGGCGAACCCCGGGTACGGCAGCGTCACGTAGTCCACCGCCAGCGGGCGCTGGTCGGCCACCACGCGGAATTCCTCGTCCCCGGTGGTGATCTCCGCGCCCGCGCTGCGCAGCTTCTCCAGCACCAGGTTCACGTGCTGCGGGTCCACTCCGCGCACGGTGATGTCCCCGCGCGTGGCCACCGCGGCGAACGCCCAGGTCGCGCCGACGATGCGGTCACCGATCACGCGGTGCTCGACCGCCTTCAGCGAGGAGACGCCGTGCACGGTCAACGTCGAGGTTCCCGCGCCTTCGATCTTGGCGCCCATCTGCTGCAGCATCACGCACAGGTCGACGATCTCCGGCTCGCGCGCCGCGTTGTCGATCATGGTGGTGCCTTCGGCCAGCACCGACGCCATCAGGATGTTCTCGGTGGCGCCCACGCTCGGGAAATCCAGCCAGATCTGCGCGCCGTGCAGGTTCTCGGCCTCGGCCACCACCGCGCCGTGCTCGATGTGGCTGGACGCGCCCAGCAGCCGCAGTCCGTTCTGGTGCATGTCCAGCGGGCGCGAGCCGATCGCGTCGCCGCCGGGCAGGGTCACCACCGCGCGGCGGCACCGCGCCACCAACGGCCCGAGCACGCACACCGAGGCGCGCAGCTTGCCCATCGACGGCGAGATCGCCTCGTGGCTGATCTCGGCGGGCGTGGTGATGTGCGCGCTGCTGCCGTCCACGACCACTTCGCAGCCCAGGCTGCGCAGCACGTCCCCCATCAACGGGACGTCCAGGATCTCCGGGCAGTTGGTGATCGTCGTGGTGCCCTCGGCCAGCAGCGCGGCCGCCATCAGCTTCAGCACGCTGTTCTTCGCGCCGACCACGTCGACCGCGCCGGTCAGCCGCGCCCCGCCGTGCACGCGGAAGTGCTCACTCACGAGCAGCAGGTTACGGCCCGGCGGCGGCTCCGCGGGGGGCGGGTGCGCCAAGCCGGTGCCGAGCCGGGCGGCGACTGCCTAGGCTGTGCCGCATGGCTGTGCACCTGACGAAGATCTACACGCGGACCGGCGACGCGGGCACCACCCGGCTCTCGGACAACTCGGAAGTGCGCAAAACCGATCCGCGGCTGATCGCCTACGCCGACGTGGACGAGACGAACTCGGTGCTCGGCGTGGCGCTGGCCACCGCCACGTTCGGCGACGACGTCGCCGACGTGCTGCGGTCGGTGCAGAACGACCTGTTCGACGTGGGCGCGGACCTGTCCACCCCGGTCGCCGAGAATCCGCAATTCCCGCCGCTGCGCGTCACCCAGCCCTACATCGACCGGCTGGAAGGCTGGTGCGACGAGTACAACGCGAAGCTGCCGAAGCTGAACTCGTTCATCCTGCCCGGCGGAACCCCGGGCGGTGCGCTGCTGCACCAGGCGCGGTGCGTCGCGCGGCGCGCGGAACGAGCCGCCTGGGAGTTGCTCGAGCAGGACGGTGAGCGCACCGCCGAGCTCCCGGCGAAGTACCTCAACCGGCTCTCCGACCTGCTGTTCATCCTGGCGCGGGTGGCGAACCCGGATGGCGACGTGCTCTGGCGCCCCGCCGGCAACGCCTGAGCCGCCGAACCGTTCAGAGCGTCTTGGTGAAAAACAGCGCCGACGGGTCGTCGCCGTAATGCCCGTACGGCGGAATCGGGACGTAACCGGCGGAGCGGTACAACGCGATGGCCTCCGGCTGGTGCACGCCCGTCTCCAGCAGGATTCGGACGTGCCCGGCCGCGGCGGCACGCTTTTCCAGCTCGGCGAGCATCAGCCGGGACAGCCCGTGCCCGCGCGCGTCCGGCGGCACGTACATCCGCTTCAGCTCCGCACCCCGCAGGCCGTCGGCGTCGACCGTCCGCCACGCCCCCGATGCCACCGCCCGGCCCTCGCGGTACCCGACCAGGAAAGCGCCGTTCGGCGCCTGGAACTGCGCGGCCTCGACGACGTCGCCGTCCGGCCCGCCGTACCGGACCACGTACTCCTGCTGGAGTTCGGCGACCAGCCGTTGCGCGTCCGGGTGCCCGTAGCCAACTTCCTCGATCCGCACCCCGACGAGCTTACGTGCGGTCAATCGAGGGCTTTCTCGAACCAGTGGCGGGCGTATTCGTTGTCGTTGTAGGCGGGGATCTCCGCGTAGCCCGCCGAGCTGTACAGCCCCCTGGCTTCGTTCAGCTCCGCAGCGGTGTCCAACCGGACGGTGCGGCAACCGAGATCGCGGGCGCGCTGCTCCAGCTCCCGCAGCAACCGCCGGCCCGCGCCCAACCCCCGCAAGGCCGGGGAGATCCACATCCGGCGGATCTCCGCGATGCCGTGCTCGGCACGCACCGCGCCGCACCCGCTCACCCGTCCATCGCCGTCGCGGACCAGCAGGAAGCAACCGTGCGGCGGATCGAAGTCACCGGGCGCGGGCGGTGCGGCCTTGCCCGGGTCGAAACCGGCCGGGAACCGTTCGCGCAGCTCGTCGATGTAGCACTGCAATGCCACCGCGGCGTCCGCGCCGTCGATCGGCTCCGGGGTGATGGACAACGCTCGCTGCTCAGTTGATGCGTCCTGCACGCGGCCCAGTCTCGCCCGGCGGCGGACTCCAGCGCCAGCAACTTTGCGGCGGTCCAGGCCACGAAAAACGCGCCCCGGTTCACCGAGGCGCGTCGCGAACGCGGTACCTGTTCAGGAAGCCCAGGGCACCGAATGGCCGGGCGGTGCGGACTCCAGCCAGGACAGGAATCCGGTGAGCGCGTCGGCACCCATCGCCACCTCGAGCTCCAGCCCGTTCTGCCGCGTCAGGTGCAGCACCGTCGACGCCTGCGGCAACGTGTAGGACTCGGCCAGCGACGGCTCCCGCCGCGCGGTGATCTCCACGTCCCCGCGGTTGATCATCCAGTTCGGACCGGAGCGCAGGCTCAGCACCCGGTACCAGGTGAACTCCTCACCGCGGTACTGGGCGACGCCGAGGTGCCAGCCGCGGGCTCCTTCACCGGTGCGCGTGCGCAGCGCCACGTCGATCCCGCCCGCGCGCAGCTGGAGGATCCGCCGCCGCGCGATGAACAACGCGCTCAGGCCGACCACCAGCAGGAGCAGTACCAGCCCTGCACCGGCCAGAGACCACACGCCCGCGGAGCCCATCTGCAGCGGCCCGTCAGGCGGAGTGCCCCGCCGCGCGCAGTCGGCTCAGCGCCCTGGTCTTGGCCTCTTCGTCGTCGCCCTTGGCCTCTTCGCGGGCACGCGCGACGTCGACCTCCTGGGCCAGTTCCGCGGACTCCGCCAGCACACTCACCCCGTCGGCGGTCACGGACAGGAACCCGCCCTGCACCGCTGCGGTCACCGTGTCCTGGTCGGACGTCGTGATCTTGACGACGCCGCCCTCCACCAGCTGGCCGAGCATCGGCTCGTGGTTCGGCAGGATGCCGATCTCACCCTCGGTCGTCTGGGCCACCACCGCGGTCGCTTCACCGGACCACAGGCGGCGCTCCACGGCGACCAGTTGGACGGACATGTTGGCCACGCGCGTCTCCTTCGTCAGGTGTACCGCCCGCAGTCTAGCGGGCGGCGGACGGGTGTTCTCCGAAGGGCCGAACAGGGGCGATCCGCGGTGCGGGCCGCCACCGGGCGAGCACACCCGGTCGATCGCGAACGACTTCCGGTTTGTTTCACCAGCGCGCGAACCGGGGCAGCACGGCCTCGCGGCCCGATCGCCGAAGCACTCCGGCGTCAGCAAAAGGTCGGGATCCGACGAGGACCCCGACCCGCTGCCGCCGGAAGATCCCCGCCGTCGACCGCGGTCGCGGCGGGGACCGGACTCACTTCTCGGTGAGCTTCTTGTTGGCCTGCTCGAGGTCCTCCAGACCACCGATGGACAGGAACGCCTGCTCCGGGTAGTGGTCGAAGTCGCCCTTGCAGAGCTTGTCGAACGCCTCGATGGTCTCCTTCACCGGCACGAAGGAGCCCTCCTGGCCGGTGAACTGCTTGGCCACGTAGAAGTTCTGCGACAGGTAGCGCTGGATGCGCCGCGCCCGCTGCACCGTCACCTTGTCCTCTTCGGACAGTTCGTCCATACCGAGGATGGCGATGATGTCCTGCAGCTCCTTGTACTTCTGCAGGATCCGCTTGACCTCCTGGGCCACCCGGTAGTGCTCGTCCCCGACGATCGCCGGGTCCAGCACGTTGGAGCTGGAGGTCAGCGGGTCCACCGCCGGGTAGATGCCCATCTGGGAAATCGGGCGGGACAGCTCCGTGGTCGCGTCCAAGTGCGCGAACGTGGTCGCCGGCGCCGGGTCGGTGTAGTCGTCCGCGGGCACGTAGATCGCCTGCATCGAGGTGATCGAGTTGCCGCGGGTGGAGGTGATCCGCTCCTGCAGCTCACCCATCTCGTCGGCCAGCGTCGGCTGGTAGCCCACCGCGGAAGGCATCCGGCCCAGCAGGGTGGAGACCTCCTGGCCGGCCTGGGTGAACCGGAAGATGTTGTCGATGAACAGCAGCACGTCCTGGTTCTGGACGTCGCGGAAGTACTCCGCCATGGTCAGCGCCGACAGGGCCACCCGCATACGGGTCCCCGGCGGCTCGTCCATCTGGCCGAAGACCAGCGCGGTGTCCGCCAGCACGCCGGACTCGCTCATCTCCACCCAGAGGTCGTTGCCCTCACGGGTGCGCTCGCCGACACCGGCGAACACCGAGGTGCCGCCGAAGTTCTTCGCGACGCGGCGGATCATCTCCTGGATGAGCACGGTCTTGCCGACACCGGCACCGCCGAACAGGCCGATCTTGCCACCCTGCACGTACGGGGTGAGCAGGTCGATCACCTTGATGCCGGTCTCCAGCACCTCGGTCTTGCCTTCGAGCTGGTCGAACGCCGGCGGGTTCCGGTGGATCGTCCAGCGCTCGGCGTCCGCGCCGTAGCCGGGCTCGTCCAGGCAGTGGCCGAGGGCGTTGAACACGTGGCCCTTGACGACATCGCCCACCGGCACCGAGATGCCCGCGCCCGAGTCGGCCACCGTCACGCCCCGCACCAGGCCCTGGGTCGGCTGCATCGAAATGGTTCGCACGACGCTGTCGCCGAGGTGCTGGGCGACCTCCAGCGTCAGCGTCGTGGCCATGCCCTCCGCGGTGATGTCCACGGTGAGCGCGTTGTTCAGGTCGGGCACCTGGTCGCGCGGGAACTCGACGTCCACGACCGGGCCGAGGACCCGGACGACGCGGCCGGTGCCAGTAGCCGTGCTAGTGGCAGTCGCAGTCATGTCACTCACTTCCTGCTGACGAGAGCGCCTCGACACCACCGACGATCTCGCTGATTTCCTGGGTGATCTGGGCCTGCCGGGCCTGGTTGGCCTCCCGGCTGAGGTTGCGGATCAGTTCGTCCGCGTTGTCCGTGGCGGCCTTCATCGCGGTGCGCCGGGCCGCGTAGACCGAAGCCGCCGCATCCAGCAGCCCGGCGAACAGCCGGGTGTTGATGTACTTCGGCAGCAGCGCCTTGAACAACGTGTCCGCGTCCGGCTCGAAGTCGTAGACCGACCGCGGCTTCTTCGGGTCCTCGGAGTACTCGACCTCCAGCGGAGCGATCCGGGTGACCGTCGGCTTCTGGGTCAGCATGGACACGAACTCGGTGTGCACCAGGTGCAGCTCGTCCACACCCGGCGCGCCGCCGTCGCCGTCCGGGGAGTCGCCCGAGCCCGCCAGGAACGCCCTGACCAGCGTCTCCCCGACGTCGGCCGCGTCCGAGTAGGCAGGCTTCTCGGCGAAGCCCGCCCAGCTGCCCGCGATCTCCCGCTGCCGGAACCGGTAGTACGCGTCGCCCTTGCGGCCGATCACGTACAGCACCGGGGTCTTGCCCTGCTCCCGCAGGAGGCTCTGCAGCTCCTCGGCCGCGCGCAGCACGTTGGCGTTGTAGCCGCCGCACTGACCGCCGTCACTGGTGACCACGAGCACCGCGGCCCGCTTCGGTTCGCTGCGCTCGACCAGCAGCGGGTGGTCCAGCGTGCTCGCCCCGGCCAGTTCGGACACGGCCTTGGTGATCTCGGCCGCGTACGGCCGCGAAGCGTCCACCCGGGCCCGCGCCCGCGTGATGCGGGAGGTGGCGATCAGTTCCTGCGCCTTGGTGATCTTCCGGATCGACTTGACCGACCGGATCCGGTCTCGCAGTTCTCGCAGTTGCGCCATGAGCTACCCGGTCACTTCTTCGGGGCGGGCTTGTTGACCTGGACGGTTTCCTGGCCCACCGCGTTCGCGTCCATCGCGTCGGCCTCGGCCTCCGCGGTGACCGCGGAACCGTCGGCGGCGGTGAACTGCTTCTTGAACTCCTCGACCGCGTCCACGACGATCTGCTGGCCGTCGTCGGAGAACTTCTTGGACTCCACGATGTCCTTGAGCACCGACTCGTGGGTGCGGCGCAGGTAGGCGAGGAACTCGTTCTCGAAGCGCTGCACGTCGGCCGCCGGCACCGTGTCCACGTGGCCCTGGGTGCCGAGGAACAGCGAGACGACCTCTTCCTCGACCGGCATCGGCTCGCCCTGGCCCTGCTTGAGGATCTCCATCAGGCGGGCACCGCGGTCGAGCTGCGCCTTGGACGCCGCGTCGAGGTCGGAGGCGAACGCGGAGAACGCCTCCAGCTCGCGGAACTGCGCCAGGTCGATCTTCAGCGAGCCGGTGACGTTCTTCATCGCCTTGATCTGCGCGGAACCGCCGACGCGGGACACCGAGATGCCGACGTCGATCGCGGGGCGCTGACCGGAGTTGAACAGGTCCGACTGCAGGAAGCACTGGCCGTCGGTGATGGAGATGACGTTGGTCGGAATGTAGGCCGACACGTCGTTGGCCTTGGTCTCGATGATCGGCAGCCCGGTCATCGAACCGCCGCCCATGTCGCTGGAGAGCTTCGCGCAGCGCTCCAGCAGCCGGGAGTGCAGGTAGAACACGTCGCCCGGGTACGCCTCGCGGCCCGGCGGGCGGCGCAGCAGCAGCGAGATCGCGCGGTAGGCCTCGGCCTGCTTGGTGAGGTCGTCGAACACGATCAGGACGTGCTTGCCCTGGTACATCCAGTGCTGGCCCAGCGCGGAGCCGGCGTAGGGCGCCAGCCACTTCAGACCCGGCGAGTCCGAGGCCGGGGCGGCGACGACGGTCGTGTAGGCCGAGGCGCCCGACTCGTCCAGCTGCCGCTTCACGCCGGCGATCGTGGAGCCCTTCTGGCCGATCGCGACGTAGATGCAGCGGACCTGCTTGGCCGGGTCGCCGCTGTCCCAGTTGCCCTTCTGGTTGATGATCGTGTCGACCGCGACCGTGGTCTTGCCGGTCTTGCGGTCGCCGATCAGCAGCTGCCGCTGGCCGCGGCCGATCGGGGTCATCGAGTCGA
>NZ_JAFRFW010000656.1:0-2589 GCF_017434145.1 Saccharopolyspora sp.
ACAGGTCCGCCCCGGCCCCGGTATTCCGGCGCGCCCTCCGGAGGCGTCGGCGGTCCGGTGCGGGTCATGCGAACGGGCCGCGCGGGCGGGTGCCGCCGCGCGTGGCGATCGGGTCCCTGCTCCGTTCACCGCCGACCGTGACCTCTACCGTGCACGGGTGTGCTCACCCGCATCGCTGTGGTGCCGTACCCGCCGCTGCTCGTCCCCGAACTGACCGTGCGGACCGGTCCGCGGACCGAGCCGGTGCGGGGCGCGTGCCTGCGCGCCACCACCAGTTTGACGGACTCGGCCGCCGAATGGGTCGCCGTCGGCGTAGATCGTCGCGGGCCGACCGTGCTGGAACCGGACACCGCCGGGACTTTCGCAGGGTACGGAGTTGATGTGCCGGTGAGCCTGGGCGGCGATCGGCCGGCGTGGGACCCGGAGCTGCCGGTGCCCGCCCGGGGCGCGGGTTGGTTGCGGCAGCAGGCGGGAGCCGAGCGCGTGACCGTGCGATTGCTGGCCGCGGACACTCCGACCGAGCAGGCGGCCGAGCTGGGTCGGCAGCTCGGGTCCGCTGCGGCGGAGTTCGGCCTGCTGGTGCTCGCCGAGGGCACCAACCGGCAAGACGAGCGCTCGCCGCACCCGCCGGATCCCCGGGCGCGCCGGCTGGACGAGCGACTGCGGTCGGCCGTGCGTGATGTCGACCGGCGGGAGCTGCTCGACCTCGATCCGCAGCTCTGCGCCGAACTCGGCGTTGCCTCTCGTGCCGCCTGGCAGTGCGCGGCGGGTGCGGCAGGCACCGGGAACTGGACCGGGCGGCTGGTGTACTCGGACACCCCGCACGGCGTGACCTACCACGTCGGAACCTGGTCGCGCGCCGCTTGACCTGCCCTTTCAATGCCCGCACTGCGGGGATCCGCACGCTCGTGCGGTTGTTCGCGGGATTTAGGGTGGCCGGGTGTCCGCTGCACCTGCGCAACGACTCGTGGCGATCGTCGGCCCGACCGCGACCGGCAAGTCCGACCTCGCAGTCGAGCTCGCCGACGAACTCGGCGGAGAAGTGATCAACGCCGACGCCATGCAGCTCTACCGGGGGATGGACGTAGGCACCGCCAAGCTCACCACCGAGCAGCGCCGCGGCGTCCCGCACCACCTGCTCGACGTGCTGGAGGTGACCGAGACGGCGTCGGTGGCGGCCTACCAGCGCGACGCGCGCGCCGCCGTCGAAGATGTCCTGGCGCGTGGCCGGACGCCGCTGCTGGTCGGCGGCTCCGGGCTCTACGTGCAAGCGGTGCTCGACGATCTGCGGTTCCCGGGAACCGATCCGCAAGTGCGCGCCCGCTGGGACGAGCAGCTACGGCAGCGCGGCGCCGCCGATCTGCACCGGCAGCTCTCGGAGGTGGACCCGACCGCCGCGGAGTCGATCCTGCCCAGCAATGGTCGCAGGCTCGTGCGCGCTCTCGAGGTCGTCGAGATCACCGGGGCCCCGTTCTCCGCGAACCTGCCCAAGCCGGGCCCCCCGCGTTACGACGCGCTGCTGTTCGGCCTGGACCGGCCGGTCGCGGAACTCGACGACCGGGTGGACCTGCGCGTCACCAGCATGTTCGACGCGGGCCTGGTCGCCGAGGTGCGTGAGCTGGTGCACCACGGTCTGCGGCACGGCCGCACCGCCTCGCGCGCACTGGGCTACCAGCAGGTCCTCGACGAACTCGACGGTGCGGGCGACATGGCCGCCGCGGCCGCCGAGACCGCCCGGTTCACTCGCCGGTTCGTGCGCAAACAGCGTTCGTGGTTCCGCCGCGACAAGCGCGTCAACTGGCTCGACGCAACAGCTGAGCAGGCGACGCCGGACCGCCTCCGGGCGCTGCTGCGCACGTAGACTTGCCGGGTGCGGTTTTCCGAAGGACCAGAGTTCGTCAAAGGCCACGGCACGCAGAACGATTTCGTCGTGCTGCCCGACCCGGAAGGCGAGCTGAAGCTGACCGAGGCCCACGTGCGCGCGCTTTGCGACCGGCAGCGCGGACTCGGCGCGGACGGGGTTCTCCGCGTCGTGCCCGCCGCCGCGGTGCCCGATGCGCCGGCGTCGGTTTCTCCGGACGTCTGGTTCATGGATTACCGCAACGCCGACGGCTCCCTCGCGGAGATGTGCGGCAACGGCGTCCGCGTTTTCGCCCGTTACCTCGTCGAGGCCGGTCTGGCCGCCGAAGGCGCCTTCGACGTCGGAACCCGGGGCGGCACCAAACCCGTCGTGACGCACCCGGACGGCAGCAGCACGGTGGAAATGGGACCGGCACGCATCTTCGGCGAATCCGGGACCACCGTCGGTCAGCAGCGATTCCGGGGACTCGCGGTGGACCTGGGCAACCCGCATCTCGCCTGCGTCACCGACCAGGACATAGCCGGGCTGGACCTGACCGAGGTCCCGCCGCACGACCCCGAACTCTTCCCGGCCGGCGTGAACGTCGAGTTCGTCCGCCGCCTCGGCCCGGACGCGGTGGGCGGGGCCGATCGCATCCGGATGCGGGTGCACGAGCGCGGCGTCGGCGAAACCCGCTCGTGCGGAACGGGCACGGTCGCGGCCGCGGTCGCCGCGCTGCACGCCGCCGG
>NZ_JAFRFW010000657.1:0-9001 GCF_017434145.1 Saccharopolyspora sp.
GCGACCGCCGCGGCCTCGGCGACGCTGCCGGGATCGTCGTCGGCAAGATGCAGCAGGGCCAGCGCAACTGCGCTGGACACGCAATAGAAAGCGAGCGTCGCCGCGCTCTGCAGGTGCAGCCGCAGCCTGTGCACCGGCATACCGGTGAACACCATGCGGCGGTGCACCGCGGTGGACCCGAGCGTCGTGAGCAGCAGCGACAGCAGGTTCGCGGGTCCGGTGTCGAGGATGTTGCGCAGCAACAGGTACAGCACCGCGTTGATCCCGGTGGTCAGGCCGCCGACCCCGGTGAACAGCACGGCCTGCGCCACCGCACCGCGCCGCTTCGGCGCGGTGCGCCGCAGCCGGACCATCCACTGCGGACACCAGCCGTCGGTCAACGCGAAAGCCTCCCCCGTCTTCATCCGACCCGCCGTTCGCACCGCCGGTCGTCGCATCTCGACACTAGATCGGGAGTGCGCTAGAACCCTGGACAGAAGCCGGGCACGAGCTGGGTACCGACGTGTAGCCCGAGCAGGGCGATGACCTGCGACGATTCGGGCGAATCCGGCTGGGTCCGCGCCGCCGGAGGGAACATCCGCTCGGGAAATCCCTCGTGAGACGTTGCGCACCAAGATCGTCCACCAGGCCCGGCGGGCGGCGGCGAGGTGCGACGACCGGGGACGATCTCAGGTAGGAGTGGACGGAGCGGGCGCGTGAGCGCCGACCGGAGATCGTGCGAGGAGGCCGCCATGACCACGTCAAGTGCCGAGGAGTTCCACAGCACGGCGCTGACGCTCGACGAGAAGATCGCGCTGCTGGACGGCTCGGACTTCTGGCACACCGAATCACTCCCCCGCCTCGGCATCCCGCCGATCACGCTCACCGACGGCCCGCACGGCCTGCGCAAGCAGCCCGAAGGCGGCGACCACCTGGGCATCGGCGACAGCGTGCCCGCCACCTGCTTCCCCACCGCGGCCGCGCTGGCCTGCTCCTGGGACGTGGACCTGCTCGGCCGGGTAGGTGCGGCGCTGGGCCGGGAATGCCGCGCCGAAGGGGTTTCGGTGCTGCTCGGCCCGGGCGTGAACATGAAGCGGACGCCGTTGTGCGGGCGGAACTTCGAGTACTTCGCCGAGGATCCGCTGCTGGCCGGGCACCTGGCGGCCGCCCTGGTCGAAGGCGTGCAGGCGCAGGGCGTGGGCACCTCGCTGAAGCACTTCGCGGTGAACAACCAGGAGACCGAGCGGATGTCGATCTCCGCGGAGGTCGACGAGCGCACCCTGCGCGAGATCTACCTCACCGCGTTCGAGCACGTGGTCACCACGGCCCGCCCGTGGACGGTGATGTCCTCCTACAACCGGATCAACGGCGTCTACGCCTCCGAGAACCGGTGGCTGCTGACCGACCTGCTGCGCGGCGAGTGGGGATTCGACGGGCTCGTGGTCTCCGACTGGGGCGCGGTCAGCAGCCGCGACGACGCGCTGCGGGCCGGACTCGACCTGGAAATGCCGACTTCCGGCGGACTGGGCGGCGCGGTGGTGCGCAACGCCTACGAGGCGGGCACTGTCAGCGAGGACGAGATCGACCTCGCCGTGCAGCGCCTGCTACGGCTCGTCGAACGCACGCGACCGGCGCTGCGCGAGGGCGGCGAGTACGACTCCGGCGAACACCACGCCTTGGCCCGGGAAGCCGCCGCGGGCAGCGCCGTGCTGCTCAAGAACGACGACGGAATCCTTCCGCTGCAAGGTGATTCCACGGTCGCGGTGCTCGGCGAACTGGCCCGGGCGCCGCGCTACCAGGGCGCCGGGAGCTCCCAGGTGGTGCCGACCCGGCTGGACGACGCGCTCAGCGCACTGCGCGCGGCGCTGCCCGGCGAGGTGCCGTTCGCACCCGGCTATTCCGTCGATTCCGGCAGCTCCGACGGCATCGCCGAGGCGGTCGAGGTGGCCGCGCGCGCCGATGTCGCCGTGCTGTTCCTCGGCCTGCCGCCGGACGCGGAGTCCGAAGGCTTCGACCGCGATCACCTGGACCTGCCAGCCGAGCAGCTCGAACTGCTGCACGCGGTAGCCGAGGTGCAGGAGCGGATCGTGGTGGTGCTCGCAGGCGGCTCGGTCGTGACGGTCGATCCGTGGCAGCAGCACGCCAAGGCGCTGCTGCACGGCTGGCTGCCCGGCCAAGCGGGCGGTGCCGCGCTGGCCGACGTGCTCACCGGCGCGGTCACCCCGTCCGGCAAGCTCGCCGAGACGATCCCGGTGCGCTACGCCGACACTCCCGCGTTCGGCAACTTCCCCGGAGAGTTCGACGCGGTCCGCTACGGCGAGGGGCCGCTGATCGGCTACCGCTGGTACGACGCGCGCGGGCTCGACGTGAGCTACCCGTTCGGCCACGGCCTGTCCTACACCTCGTTCGAATACCGCGACCTGGACGTGCGGATCCTCGACGACGGTCCGGAACCGAGCGTGCGCGTGGAGTTCACCGTCGCCAACACCGGCGGCCGGGCGGGCTCCGAGGTCGCCCAGCTCTACGTCGGCGACCCGGTCTCCGCCGCGCAGCGGCCGGAGCAGGAGCTCAAGGCGTTCCGCAAGGTCGCGTTGGAACCCGGTGCGAGCCAACGGGTTTCGCTCGAACTCGGCAGCCGCGCGTTCGCCTACTGGCACACCTCGATGGGCCGGTGGGTCGTGGAAGGCGGCGAGTTCGTGCTGCACGCGGGCACTTCCTCCCGGGACATCCGGCTGCGCACGACCATCGAGTTGACCGGCGAAACCGTGCGGGGCGTGCCGACTCCGGGCTCGGAGCTCGGCACCTGGCTGGACCACCCGGTGCTCGGCCCGCGGCTGCTGTCCGCGCTGGGCGGCGGCGGAATGATGGGCGAGCTGGTCTCCGATCCGCAGCTGATCAAGCTCGTGCGGGCGATCCCGGCCGAGCGGATGACCCGCTTCCCGGGAGTTCCCGTCACCGCGGAGATGTTGCACGAGTGGTCGGCCGAGGCGCGCAGTTCCCCGGCGTGACGGGGAACTCTTCCGGGCGGCCCGCTGCGAAGATCGGCTTCCGGTGGCTGCACACTGGGTGGCGTGGAGGAGAAGTTGGACAACGCGCGCCCACAGCTGACCGCGGCAGTGTGCGCCCACGTGGGAATCGGAGCCGACGACTCGGTGGCGCGGGCCGCCCGGGACCGGCTGGGCAATGCGCTGGCGAACTACCGGCGGCGCGCCTCGAACGGCCAGCACGGCCAGCCGATGGAGGACCGCCTGCTGCCCGGCGACGGGGATTTCAAGCTCAGCTGAGCGAGCGGCGCGCTGCCGCGGGTTCTGCTTGAGAAGTAGCGGCAACCGCTTGCGGCGCCCGGGGACTCAGCCGGACAACCGGCGGGTTCTCAGGTGTCTATGACCCCTACCTAGGCGTCCAGCACAGCGAGCCAGCCGGCGAGCGCGCACAGCGTCACCAGCAGTACGGGCACGGTGAGCACGATGCCGGTGCGGAAGTAGCGGCCCCATCCGATCCGCACCCCGTGCCGTTCGAGCACGTGCAGCCACAGCAACGTGGCGAGGCTGCCGATCGGCGTGATCTTCGGCCCGAGGTCGGAGCCGATGACGTTGGCGTACACCATCGCCTCGTGCGCCAGGCCCGGTGCGCTGGTCGCGCCGATCGCCAGCGCGGCGATCAGGACCGTCGGCAGGTTGTTCATCACCGAAGCGAGCGCGGCCACCACGACACCGGTGCCCACCGCCGCGGCGAGCAGCCCGTGCGCGCCGAACCAGCCGAACAGCCCGGCAAGTTCGCGGGTGAGTCCCTGGTTGCGCAGTCCGTAAACGACCAGGTACATGCCGACGCTGAACAGCACGATCTGCCACGGCGCCTCCCGGACCACCTTGCCGACCGGGATGCGCCGCGCAGCACCGGAATCGCCGAGCCCGACGGAACTGCTGGGGCTGCTGGCCGGCACCAGCCGGGATTCCGTTGCGGCGTAAGCGAATGCGGGCCACCGGGCGGCGACCGACAGCAGCGCCAGCGCACCCGCTCCGATCACCGCCGACAGCGGCACCCCGAGCGGTTCGGCGGCGAAGTAACCGACCAGCAGCAGGACCAGCACCACCCAGCCTGCGCGGAAGGTGAGCCGGTCGCTGATGGCCGAAGCCGGCTCGCCCAGCGCGTCGGTGCTGTAGCGCTGCGGCACGTCGCGGCGGAAGTACCACCACAGCACCGCCAGGCTCGCGGCCACCGACACCACCCCCACCGGCAGCATCACCAGCGCGTAGCGGGTGAACCCGATGCCGAAGAAGTCCGCCGAGACGATGTTGACCAGGTTCGACACCACCAGCGGCAGGCTTCCGGTGTCGGCGACGAACCCGGTCGCCAGCGCGAACCCGAGCACCGCCCGCGGCGGGAACCGCAGCGCGTGCACCACCCGCAGCACGATCGGCGTGAGGATCAGCGCGGCGCCGTCGTTGGCGAACACCGCCGAGATCACCGCGCCCAGCAGCACGACCAGCACGAACAGCCGGCGCCCGCCGCCGCGTCCCCAGCGCGCCACGTGCAGCGCGGCCCACTCGAAGAAACCGCACTCGTCGAGCAGCAGCGACACCAGCACGATCGCGACGAACGCCAGGGTGGCGTTCCACACCAACCCGAGCACCGTGGGCACGTCGGAGAAGCCGACGACGGTCGTTGCCAGTGCCACGGCAGCGCCGCCGAGCGCGCTCCAGCCGATGCCGAGCCCCTTCGGCCGCCAGATCACCAGCGCCAGCGTTCCGGCGAAGATCAGCAGCGCGGTCAGCGTCATGCCACTCCCGTGCGGTTCGTGAATCGTCCGCACGATTTTCGCCGTGCTACGGAGCCGTAGGGGTCCAGTGCCGCTCACGTCACAGCTAAAAACCGATCCGCGTACCGCCGCCCTGCTCCGCCGCGGTACCAGCGCCGCGGCGGTCTCGCCGCTTCAACGAGTCGCCCCCGGAGCAGGTTCGCCGGGATCGGCGGCTCACCGGCCGCTGCGGACCACCTCGGGCGCAGCCTCCGGCGTGGACCGGCGCAGCACGGCCGAAACCGCGCCCAGCACAAGCACGTTCAGCGCGAGACCGACCAGCCCGGAACTGACGCCGAACAGCGTCACCCCGGTCACCGCCGAAGCCAGCACCACGCACTCGCCCGCGATCACTCCGGCCAGCACGGCCCCGGCGCGCACCGGCACGCGCTCGCGCAGCGCGAGCAGGTTCGCCGGTGCCAGCTGGATCATTCCGCTGTAGGTCAGCAGGTACAGGTCCGCCATCAGCTCCGGGCGCCCGAGCGTCAAGGCCAGCACCAGCGCCGAAACCACCCCTGCGGTGACGCGGCTGGCCCGCAGCCGAGACTCCGCGGGCATCCCGCTCGGCACCAGGTTGCTCGACACCAGCGTCGCGACGCAGATCAATCCGCCGGCGGCGGGCACCATGGCGCACGCGGCACCCGCGATCAGCACGACGGCCAGCAGCCACGGCGGCAACGTCTCCCGGGCCATGCCGAGCAATGCGGCGTTGCCGTCCGCGGAACGCCCGTCCGCGACCGCGTAGAAGCCCACCAGCACCGGGATCGCCACGGCCACCGTGTACAGCGGGAGGAAGACGTGGTTGGACGCCACTGCCCGCGCCGAATTCCCGGAAAGCACCGCGGGCCAGCTCGAAGGCAGCGTCATGCAGCCGAACCCGGCGCCGCTGACCAGCACGCTGGAGACGTACCAGACCGTGCCGTACTCGCCGCCGGGCTGGATCGTGAGCAGCTCGCGCGCGCCGCCGAGCACCGAGGCGAACAACCCGCCCTCCGGCTGCCGCGCCAGCAGCACACCGGCCCCGATGATCATTAGCGCGAGCACCATGAGCACGTCTTTGAGGTAGGAGGTCGCGGCCACGCCGTGCAATCCGGACCACACCACGAAAAGCAGCACCAGCACCATCGCCACGACGATGCTCGTCGTGCCCGTGGTCTCATCGCCGGTCATGAACGACACGATCGTGCCGAGCCCGATCAGCTGCACCTGGATGACCGGCATGAAGAACACGATCGACAGCACCGCGGTGATCCCGCCGAGCACCGGCGAGCCGAACCGGTGCCGCAGCATGTCCGGGTTGGTTCGATAGCCGTGCCGCTTGCCCAGCCGCCACACCAGCGGCCCGACCAGGAACATCCCGACGTAGCCGATCACCAGGTACGACGGCATGTACATCGCGGCGACACCGCCGCCGAGCACCACCCCGGAGATGCCGAGGAACGTGAACGTCGTGAAGATCTCCCCGGCCTGCAGGAAGAACGTCGCCACGGCCCCGAACCGGCGCCCGCCGACCGTCCAGGACGACAGGTCGAACCCGCCGCCGCGCCTGCCCAGCAGGCCGATGACCGCAATGAGCAACAGTCCGGCCAGCGCGGTGACGATCATGCGCCGTCCTCCGCATCCGGCGCCAGCCGCCCGGACCGCTCGTCGCGGCGCAGCACGAACGCCAGGATCAGGCTGGTCAGCACGCACCAGGCGCACACCCACACCAGCACCGACGGCAGGCCGAACCACGGGGTTGCGCTGTTGACGAACGGGAAGAACGGGGTGCCCAGCAGTGCGATCACCGGCAGCACGAGCAGGGCGTGGAAGGGCTTCACCGGCGCCCGCCCGCCGTGCGCTCGCCCGTCCTGCGACCGCCCGCACTTTGTCCGCGCCGCCTCATCACCATCGCCATGCCACGCCTCCCAACCGCCGCCGGAATCCCGGCTGCGCACGATGCCGTGGCAACGCTAAGAATCCGCACCTCGGATGGCAACGGTCCGCGCCCGTAACCCCCGGCACGCCACGCTCCGCCACCCCGCGGACACCCGCCGTCCCCGCCACTGCCGAACCGAGCGAACGGACCGTTTGACCAATCTAGTGGGACGAACAGGCCGTTCACTCGGCTCAACCTGCCCAGTTGGGGTGGCGCGTCGGGGTGTCAGCACGGGGTGCCTATGCGCGGTGGACCGTGAGCGAACGGACCGTTGGTCCCAATAGATTGGACGAGCAGGCCGTTCACTCGGAACCGGCGGGGAAGCGCTCACTTGAGCAAGAAGCCGCGGTAGTCGTCGGCGGCGATCTGTTCGCAGGTGTCCTCGTAGGTGGCGAACCCGCCCGCGTAGGGCATGAAGACCCGCTCCTTGCCGGGGATGTTCGCGCCGAGGTACCAGGAATTGCCGCGCGGGAACAGGGTTCCGTCCGCCACCTCGTTGACGTGCGCGACCCACTCGTCCTCGGCCGCAGCGGTGGCCTCGATCGACTCGTAGCCGCCCGCTCGGACGTGCTCGATGCAGCGCGCGGTCCACTCCACGTGCTGCTCGATGGAAGTGATCATGTTCGTGAGCACCGAAGGGCTTCCCGGCCCGGCCAGCAGGAACATGTTCGGGAACCCGGCCACGCCCAACCCGAGGTAGGTGCGCGGACCCGCCGACCACTTCGCCGCCAGCTCCGCGCCATCCCGCCCGCGGACGTCGATCCTGGTCAGCGCACCGGTCATCGCGTCGAAACCGGTCGCCAGCACCAGCGAGTCGAACTCGTGCTCACCGCCCGCGGTGCGCACCCCGCGCTCGGTGATCGCCCGCAGCGGCTCCGCCCGCGAGTCCACAAGGGACACGTTGTCCCGGTTGAACGTTTCGAGGTAGTCGATGTCCACGCAGATCCGCTTGGTGCCCAACGGATAGCTGCGCGGGGTCAGCGCTTCGGCGACGTCCGGGTCGTCGACCCGTTCGCGGGTCTTCTCCCGCACGAACTCCGCCGCGGTCTCGTTCGCCGCCGCGTCGCTGGCCAGGTCCGCGTAGGCGCCGAGCAGCATCGGACCGCCGATCTCCCAACGCCGCTCGTACTCCGCGCGCCGGGCCTGCTCGTCGACTTCGAGGGCGCACGTCGCGGTGTCCTCGCGCACCATGCCCGCTTGCGAGCGCCGCGCCAGCCGCCTGCGCTCGCGGTAGTTCTTCTTGATCTCGCGCTGCACCTCCGGTTCGAGCGGGTGGTTGCGCGCGGGCACCGTGTAAGCGGGGGTGCGCTGGAAGACGGTGAGCTGCGCGGCCTGCTCGCTGAGCACGGGAATGCTCTGCACCGCCGAAGAACCGGTGCCGATGATGCCGACCCGCTGCCCGGTGAAGTCGATCTCGCGGTGCGGCCACCGGCCGGTGTAGTAGACCGGTCCCGCGAACTCGTCGAGACCGGGGATGTCCGGGATCTGCGGGACCGACAGGCAGCCGGTCGCCATCACGCAGAACGTGGCGCGCACCGGATCGCCCTGCTCGGGATCGCCCTGCTCCGGATACACCGTCCACGTCGCGCTCGGCTCGTCGTAGTGCGCGGCCGCCACCCGGGTGTCGAACACGATGTCCCGGCGCAGGTCGAAGCGTTCGGCGACGTGCCGCAGGTATTCGAGGATCTCCGGCTGCGCGGGGTAGCGCTCCTGCCAGTTCCACTCCTGCTCCAGTTCCGGGGAGAACGAGTAGGAGTAGTCCACGCTCTCGACGTCGCAGCGCGCTCCCGGATAGCGGTTCCAGTACCAGGTTCCTCCGACGTCGGAACCCGCCTCGTAGATCCGGGCGCGCAGGCCCGACTCGCGGAGCTTGTGCAGCATGTACAGCCCGGTGAAGCCGGCTCCGACGATCACGGCGTCGAGCCGCTCGGTGGCGCGCGGTGACGTGTTCGCCATGCGGGGCACCTGCTTTCTCGAGAGGCAGCCAGGACCAGAAGACCACGACGCGCCGCGAATGTGATCGACGCCACCGCCACCGTGCAGCGGCGCCGATCGGAAAGTCAACGTTGACCGTTATATTGATCGTCATGATTACTCGTCCGGCGCAGTGCCCGCGGCTGCGCCCTGAGCGGTGAATCCGCTGCCGGAAACGCAAAAAGGGCCCGCGATCAGCGGCTGATCGCGGGCCCCGCGGCGATGTTCGTCAGGTCTTCTCGGCGGCCTTCTCGGCCGCCTTCTCCGCGCGCCACTGCTCGTCGGTCTTGCCTTCCCGCCAGTAGCCGGAGATCGACAGCCGCTCCTTGCCC
>NZ_JAFRFW010000658.1:0-6515 GCF_017434145.1 Saccharopolyspora sp.
GAACACCGATTCCCGCCCATTGCGCGATTTCGTCCCGCAAGTACGTACGCTCACCATCGCCAACAAGCCCGTGCAGCCTGCCGGTGAGAGCTGGGAAGTCCGCAATCCGGCCACCGAGGACGTGCTGGCGACCGTGGGCGGCGCCGCACCGGAGCAGGTGGACCAAGCGGTGACGGCCGCGCGCGAAGCGTTCGGCCCCTGGTCGTCGCTGACCGGTGTGCAACGCAGCGCAGCCATGCACCGGCTGGCGGACGTTTTCGAAGCGCACCGGGACGAATTGCTCGCCTCGATCGTGAACGAGGTCGGCACGCCGGTGTCGTTGGCCGAAGGGATGCAGGTAGCCCTCGGGATCTCGCACCTGCGGTGGCAGGCCGAGGCGGCCAAGAAGGACCGCACGGTGCACCTCGGCGGGTTCGACCAGCCGGTGCCGACCGAAAGCGACGTGACGCACTTCCCGGTCGGCGTGGTCGCCGCCATCACGGGCTACAACTACCCGCTGAACCTGGCGATCTACAAGTTCGGGGCCGCGCTGGCCGCCGGGTGCACCGTCGTGCTGCTGCCGTCACCGCGGACTCCGCTGACCACGTTGCTGTTCGGCGACCTCGTCCGCGAAGCCGAGCTGCCCGCGGGCGTGCTCAACACCGTCGTCGGCGGAACCGAAGCGGGACAACGGCTTTCCGCGCACCGCGGGGTGGACAAGGTCTCGTTCACCGGTTCGGACGCGGTCGGCTCGAAGATCATGGAGCAGGCGGCCCGCAACCTCAACGGCGTCACCCTCGAACTCGGCGGCAAATCCGCCAGCATCGTGCTGCCGGGCACCGAGGTCGAGTCGTTCGCCACCGACATGCACCTGCGCTGGTCGCGCAACGGCGGTCAGGGCTGCGCGGCGCTGGCGAGGCTGCTGGTGCACGAGGATCTCTACGACCGGTTCCTGGCGGCCAGCGCGGACGCCTTCGAGCAGATGGTCGTCGGCGACCCGTGGGACCGGGAGACCAACATCGGGCCGATGATCCGGCCGGACCACCGGGACCGGGTGCGCGGCTACGTCGACGACGCGGTCGAGGCCGGTGGCAAGAAGCTGCTGTCGGTGGAAAAACCGTTGCCGGACAAGGGTTACTTCGTGAACCCGGTGCTGCTCGGCGAGCTGGGGCACGACGCCCGCGCCGTGCAGGAAGAGATCTTCGGCCCGGTCGCGGTCGTCGTGCCGTTCCGGGATACCGAGGAAGCGGTCCGGTTGGCGAACGACACCGCCTACGGGCTGGCCGCCAACGTGTGGGCCGCCGACCTCGACGAGGGGCGCCACGTTGCCGAGCGGCTGCGCGCGGGCACGGTGTGGATCAACGGCGGCGGCGGGATGCGCCCCGACGCCCCGTTCGGCGGGTCGGGCCGCTCCGGCGTCGGCCGCGAACTCGGCGAATGGGGAATCCGGGAATACCTGGAACCCCGGCACATCCAGTGGCGGCTTTAGGCCGCCGAGGAGGCGATCATGGCAGGGACGACATCGGCCTCGGCCGACACCTCCGGGTCTGCGGGTGCATCCGGTGCGGGAC
This sequence comes from Saccharopolyspora sp., assembly GCF_017434145.1. NCBI lineage: Bacteria > Bacillati > Actinomycetota > Actinomycetes > Pseudonocardiales > Pseudonocardiaceae > Saccharopolyspora > Saccharopolyspora sp. The sequence goes on from NZ_JAFRFW010000658.1 coordinate 1,551, forward strand.
CGCTGGCGGGCGTGCGGGTGCTGGAGCTCGGCACGATGTACGCCGCGCCCACCGCGGGCCGGATGCTGCGCGACTTCGGCGCCGACGTGGTCAAGGTCGAGGACCCGGTCACCGGGGACTACGCCCGGCAGTGGGTGCCGCAGAAGGACGGCCTGTCGCTGGGTTTCGCCCGGCTCAACGCGGGAAAGCGCTCCGTCGGCGTGGATCTGCGCGACCCGGAGGGCCGCGCGCTGGTGCGCAGGCTGGCCGCGCAGTCCGATGTGGTCGTCGAGTCGTTCCGCCCGGAACGGCTGGAGAAGTGGGGTCTGGGTTACGAACGGCTGGCCGCGGACAACCCAGCTCTGGTGCTGACCCGGGTTTCCGGTTTCGGCCAGACCGGCCCGTACAAGTCGCAACCCGGCTTCGGCACCGTGGCCGAGACCGCCAGCGGCTTCGCCCAGATCAACGGCTGGCCGCAGTTGCCGCCGACCTCCCCGCCGTTCGGCTTCGCGGACTCCATCGCGGGCATCGCCGCCGCGATGGGCACCGCGATGGCGCTGTACCGGCGGGAACGCACCGGCCAGGGCGAAGTGGTCGACGTGGCGCTGTACGAACCGCTGATGTTCATCATCGGGGACATGCTGCTGAAGTACACCGGACTCGGCGAGATCCAGGGCCGCATCGGCAACGGCACCGGAGCCGCGTCGCCGCGCGGGATCTACGAGGCCGCCGACGGGAAGTACCTCTCGATCGCCGCGTCGAACCAGGCGATCGCGGAGCGGTTGTTCAGCGCGATGGGCTGCCCGGAGTTGATCGAGCACCCGCATTTCGCCACCAACGCGGCGCGGCTGGCCAACAACGACGAGGTCCAGCAACGGGTCCGGGACTGGGTCGGTTCGCTGCCGCGAGCGAAGGCGCTGGCGCTGCTGGAGGAGCACGAGGTGGTCAACGCCCCGGTCAACGATGCGGCCGACATCGTCGCCGACCCGCACTTCCTGCAGCGGACGCTGGTGGGCATCACCGGGCGGGACGAACTGGCCGGTTCCCTGATGCCCGGGCCGATCCTGCACCTGGCGGGCTACGACGGTCCGGTTTACGACGGTGTGCCGCGCATCGGCGAGCACACCGGCGCGATGCTGGGGGAGCGGCTCGGGCTGGCGGAGTCCGAATTGGACGAACTCGGCGGCCGGGGCGTGATCGCTTCCGGAGCGCGATGATCCGGCCGGCCGCCGGGAATTCCGGCGGCCCGCGGCCGATCACCGCCTCACGGCTGCCCACCGTCCACTGTGATCACCGACCCGGTCGTGTAGCTGGACGCCGCGCCGGCCAGGTACAGCGCCGTGCCAACGATCTCGTCCGGGTCCCCGCCTCGGCGCAGCGCGAACCCCTCGGCGCGGCGCGCGAACGCTTCCGGGTCCCAGGACGAGCTCACATCGGTGTGGAACGTCCCCGCCATGATGGCGTTGCAGCGCACCGATGGGCCGAAGGCGTGCGCGAACCCGGTGGTGATGGCGTTGAGCCCCGCCTTGGCCGCGGCGTACGGCAGGATGCCCGGCCGCGGGTGCACCGCTCCGGCACTGCTGATGTTGATGATGCTGCCCCCGGACCCGGCGGCCATCCGGGTGCCCACCAGCGTGGCCAACCGGAACGGGGCTTTCAGGTTCACCCCGAGAACCTTGTCGAACAGTTCCTCGCTGACCGAGTTCAGGTCGTCGTAGAGCGGCGACATCCCCGCGTTGTTCACCAGCACGTCGACGTGCCCGAAGTGTTCGTAGGCGGTGTCCACAAGGGACTCCAGCTCGTCCCAGCGGCCGACGTGCGCGGGCGCGGGCAGCGCGGTGCGCCCGGTCGCGTGCTCGATCTCGGTGGCGGCCTGTTCGCAGGATTCCCGGCTGCGGCTGGCGATGACGACGTCGGCGCCTGCGGCCGCGAGCCCCTCGGCCATCCGCCTGCCCAGCCCGCGGCTGCCACCGGTGACCAGGGCGACCTTCCCGGTCAGGTCGAACGCGGTCTGCGGGTCGAAACGGTGCGGTTCACCCGACACGCGGCACCTCCTAGAGCGCCCCGGCGGGGCGCGGCATCTTCCAGCGGTCAGTATTCATTGTTATGGTAATCATCAATATGCCTCAAGGGAGAGGAGCGCGGCGGTGACCGACGAGCAGCACGGGGTCTTCGAGCTCCCCCGCAGGCACCGGGAACTGCAAGCCGAGGCGCGCGAGTTCGCGGCATCGGTGCGCGACATCGCCGCCCGCGCCGACGAATCCGACGACATCGACCCGGAGATGCGCAAGCGCCTCGCGGACAGCGGGCTCGCCTCGATCGTGGTCCCGGCCGAGTACGGCGGGCGCTACGAGCAGGTCGACTCGCTTGCGGTGACCGTCGTCCGCGAGGCGTTCGCCGCCGAGAGCGCGCACCTGGACTCGATGCTGGGCATGCAAGGGATCGGCAGCTACGCGATCAGCGCGGGCGGGCAGGACGAGGTGCGCCGGACCTGGCTGCCGAAGGTCGCCGCGCTCGAGGTGATCGCCGCGCTCGCGCTGACCGAGCCGGACGTCGGATCGGACCTGCGCGCGATCAGCACCACGATCACCGAGCGCAACGGTGAGCTGGTGCTGCGCGGGCACAAGTCGTTCATCACCAACGCCGGGGACGCCGACCACTACTGCGTGCTGGGCAAGGAAGGCGAGGACTACTCGCTGGTGCTGGTGCCCGCGGACGCGGCGGGCGTGTCCACGGAGAAGCCGCATCAGATCATCGCGCCGCACGTGCTCGGCGACGTCGTGCTCGACGACGTGCGGGTCCCGGCGGCCAATCGGCTCGGCGAGCGCGGCCGCGGGTTCAAGCTGATGCTGGCGACGCTGGCCACGTTCCGCGTCTCGGTCGCCGGAGCCGCGGTGGGCACTGCGCGGGCCGCGCTGGAGGAGGCCGTGCGGCACGCGACCGGGCGCGAGCAGTTCGGCGTGTCCCTCGCCCGGCTCGGGTCGGTTCCGGAGTCGCTGGCGACTTCGTGGACGGACCTGGAGATGGCGCGCTCGCTGGCTTACCGCGCTGCGGCGGGCGCCGCCCGCGATCCGCTGGCGAACCTGCACCTGTCCTCGATGGCCAAAGTCGGCGCGACGGAGGCGTGCGCGCGGATCGTGGACCGCTCGCTGCAGACCATGGGCCGGTTCGGCCTGGTGCGTGGGTCCACGATGGAACGGCTCTACCGGGAAGCGAGACCGATGCGGATCTACGAAGGATCCACCGAAGTGATCCTCGATTCCCTCGCGAGACAGCTGACCAAGGACATCGGCAAGATCTACTGAATAGTGTCTTAAAACGGTTTGCGTAGTGGGTCGGGTAGCGGAACCTCAGGCGTCTTCTGGCTCCGGGATCGCCTCCTGACGTAGCTCCCTACGCGGCGTCGGCGCTGTCCTCGCCAGAAGACGCCTGAGAACCCGCCGGTGGTCCGCCTGAGTCCCGCACCGCAAGCGGCTTACGCCGCTTGTGAAACCGCCCCGAGCCGTTGCGGACCGCACCGATCGGGTCAGGACGAGTCCCGCGAAGGAGTCGAAAGTGGACGGCTTACCGCAACGACGCGGTGGCGTGGTCGCGGCGATCTGCTTCGTGACGATCGTGTGCGACGGCTACGACCTCATCGTCTACGGCACTGTCGTGCCGAGCCTGCTGCGCTACGAGCCGTGGGGCCTGGACGCCACCGCGGTCGGGGCCATCGCTAGCTACTCGCTGATCGGGATGCTGCTGGGCGCGTTGCTGGTCGGTGTGACCACCGACCTGCTCGGCCGCCGCAAGCTGATGCTGGCCAGCGTCACCTGGTTCTCGCTGTCGATGGGCGCGTGCGCGGTGGCGCCGACCCCGGAGCTGTTCGGGCTGTTCCGGTTCCTCGGCGGCATCGGCCTCGGCGGCGTGATCCCCACCGCGATCGCGCTCACCGTCGAATTCGCCCCGCCGCGGCGACGGAATCTCGTCAACGCGCTGATGAACTCCGGCTACTCGGTCGGTGCGGTGCTGGCGGCGGTGCTCGGCCTGGTGCTGGTCGCCGGGCACGGTTTCCGCCCCATGTTCGCGATCGGCGCGTTGCCGCTGGTGCTGGTCGTGCCGGTGGCGTGGCGGTGGTTGCCGGAGTCTGTGGACTTCCTCGCGGCGCGGGGCAGGCGAGCGGAAGCCGAGCGGGTCGCCGCGCAGTACGGAATCGCGGCGCCGGAGCCCGCAGCCGCCACCGCTGCCGGGCGTGAGCGCTTCCGAATTCTGTTGCGGCGCCCGTATCCGCGGCTGGTCGTCGCGTTCGCTGCGGCGAGCTTCCTCGGGCAAGTGGTCGTCTACGGCCTCAACACGTGGCTTCCGGAGATCATGCGCTCGGCGGGTTATCCGCTCGGTTCCTCCTTGCAGTTCCTCGTGGCGCTGAGCGTCGGCGCCGTGGCCGGCGCGTTGGTGCTGTCCACTGTGGCTGATCGGCTCGGCGCCCGGATCGTGGTGATCGCGGCGTTCGGCGTAGCGGTGCTGGCACTGCTGATCCTGAGCACGAACCCGCCGACGGTGGTGCTGTACCTGGCGGTGGCGCTGGCCGGGGTCGGCTCGAACGGCACGCAGATCGTGCTCAACGGCCACATCGCGCAACGCTTCCCGGCCGGGGTCCGCGCAGGTGCGCTCGGCGGGATCCTGTCGGTCGGCCGGGTGGGCGCGATCCTCGGACCGATGCTCGGTGCCTTCGCGATCACCGCGGGTTTCGGGCTGCGCGGTGACTTCTACCTGTTCGTACTGCCCGCCGCGCTGGGCATGGCGGCGCTGTTGTGCACGCCACGCGAAGCCGCTCCGCAGCCATCGGACCGGCGGAGAAGCACGGGTAGAGCCCGATGAGCACGGCGGTGATCGCCACATCGAGCACAACAGGCAGCAGCCACCACGGTTGCTCCGCGCAACCGGAGCACGTGCGGAAAATCTGAGCGACTTTCCGCGTGCCCTGGCGCGACCGGCCACAACGCGGCC